>JAFWRB010000086.1 GCA_017508845.1 Neisseriaceae bacterium
ATAGGTGTTGTAGGCTATGATACGCTCTGGCTCGCCGAGGGCCGACTTGATACAATACTCCATCGAGCCGTAGCCCTGACTGTTGTTCCTGTCAGCGCTGGGGCCACTGGTTACCGACATTGCCCCAGCGTATGACCACATTACTTCGGCAATCGGTGCGGCGAATATCGGCTGGTTTGGCACGGCAATGCTGTGCTATGTAACGCCCAAAGAACACTTGGGGCTGCCTGATAAAAACGATGTACGCACAGGCATTGTTTCGTATAAACTCGCCGCTCACGCAGCCGATTTAGCCAAAGGCTTTCCAGGCGTGCAACTGCGAGATAACGCCTTATCCAAAGCCCGCTTTGAGTTTCGCTGGGAAGACCAGTTTAATCTATCACTCGACCCAGAGTTAGCACGCAGTATGCACGATGAAACACTGCCTGCTGAAAGTGCCAAAGTCGCTCATTTCTGCTCCATGTGCGGCCCGAAGTTTTGTTCAATGAAAATCACAGGCGAAATCCGCAAACACGCCAAAGAAATGCAGGAAAAAGCAGTGGAATTTGTGAAAACAGGCGGCGAGATTTATCGGTAGATGATAAGAGTGGGCTTATCAGCCCACTCAATCTTTCAGACAGCCTGAATGCGTTTTCTTTTTTTGATTTCGTATCTTTTTAATAATAAAATCAATAAAATAGACATACATACAAAGCCGCTTAATACGGTTAAAAAGATATGCCAGCCGTATGTTGCATAAATAAAACCAGGTAAAAAACTACCTAACGCACCGCCGCAATAGTAGGAACTGATGTACATGCCATTTGTAATGCTTTTATGTGAAGTGGTTTTTTTATTGATATAGGCTGTGGCAATCGAATGAGCGGTGAAACTGCCGAAATAAAAAACAATGGTTGATAATAAAATCATCGAAAATTGTTCGATATGTAAAATTTGTAAAGAAATTAAATAAACGAATAAACCAAACAATATCGCATTTTCAGGCTGCCTGAATATTTTAACAATGCGAGAAACATTAAATGAAACAAATATGCCGACAATATAACCTGCATACATAAAACCTGTTTTAGAACCGCTAAATACGCCGTCTAATCTTTTTAATTCAAACGGTAACACATTTAAGGTTGCCTGAAACACAAAGAATAAACCAAAAATCGCTGTAAAAATATAGAGATTGCGTTTTATCGACCATATTTTTGGCAGGTAACTTAATTTGGGTTTGACCACAGTATTTTGTATTTCTTCTAATGTTTTGGTTAATATCAAGGCAACAATCAGCAATAAAATACTTAATGCGTAAAAGAAAAAACGCCAGCCAAAAACATCGGTGCAAAAACCTGCTAAAAATCGCCCTAAAAATCCGCCTGCAATCGTCATACCGATATACGCACCGATGGCTCTGCCTATTCTGTCTTTTAAGGAAGTGTGCGATATATACGACATAATCCCCGTTAATGCCGCAGGCACAATAAAACCTTGCAATATTCTAATGGAAATAAAATAAGGATACGATGAAACAGTAGCAAATAAAAATTCGGATAGAGAAAATATAAAAAAGACGGTAATCAATAATTTGCGAATGGAAATTTTTTCTAATAAATAACCATAAAATATTGAAGAAAATGAAAGCGGAACAAGAATGGCGGTTGTAAAAAGCGAAGCCTGCGTTTTACTAATGCCTAACATTTGTTCAAAATAAGGCTGCAAAGGCTGTGGGGCATACATTACGCCCATAGTGAGTATGGTGCATAGGTATAAAATGAGTAAGTTAAACAATTTTTTGTGTTGCATAGTGGTGTCTTTAATGTTTTTTCAGGCTGCCTGAAAGGTTACATCTGACACAGTTATCCGCAATATTCGGATAACTGAATATTTTTGTCTTTGTATTTTTTTCAGGCTGCCTGAAAGTATTGCCTACAACTACCCCTTAAAATTCGCATTATTGCGTGCTAATTCACGCACCCATGCGTTTTTGTCTGCGGCAAGTTTTTTCAGCGTGTCGGCAGATGTATTCGGGTTTTCGGCGACAATTTGTCGCATATCAGCGCGTTTGTCTTCTGCCATTTTGGCTAACACTTCGGCAGGGGTGTTGGCGTTAATCGCCACTGCCATGCGTACGCGTTCATCGTCATTGTCCGACAGCCGCCGCAAAATTTCTTCGGACGCATTGCTGTTAATCGCCACACCCATACGCACCACAGGCTCTGGGTCGTTCGAGAGTTTTCGCATTAAGTCCGCAGGCATATTGATATTTTCTGCCACGCCTGCACGCACTCTCGGTTCCGTATCGTCCGATAATTGCCGCAACACAGCCGCTGGCGTGTTTAAGTTTTCCGCAACCGCACGGCGAACTTTGGCGTCTGTATTGTCGGCTAATTTTTGCAATTCGTTGGTATCTTTTGTGGCAGTGGCACGCACGCGTTCATCTCTATCTTTACCTAATTGTTCAAGCGTGTCGTGCGGCAAGCGACTGTTGCACGCAACCGCACGCCGCACAGCGGCTTCTTTATCTTCTGCCAAATGTTTTAAAGTGGCAATCGACACCTTTTTATGCCGTGTAACCGATTGCCGCACGCCGATAAAGTCGTCATCGGCAAGTTGCCGCAACAGGTCTTCATCGCAATTTGTGTTTTCTGCTACGGCAATGCGAATTTCGTCTGATTTAACTTTTGCCAAGCGGCGTAAGGCTTCAAGCGGCGTAGCACTGTTTTCTGCAATCGTTAGGCGAATAGCGTCATCTTTATGTTTGGCTAATTGCCGCAAGGTTTCAGGCGGCGTATGCGGATTGCTGGCGGCAATGCGAGAGTTTTCTGCCACGCCCTGACGCACAGAATCATCTGCGTCTTCTGCCAAATGCCACAGCATATTCATCGGCGTATTGACATTTTTTGCCACAGCCGCACGAATAGTTGCGTCTTTATGCGTAACCAGTGGGCGGAAAATGCGTTCATCGTATTCACGGCTTGCCATTTTTTGTAAGGCAGATAACGGCGTTTTCGGGTTTTCTGCCACAGCGTGCCGCACCAAAGCGTCATGGTCGCCCACGAGTTTTTCTAATATTTCAGGCGGCATATTTGGATTACGAGCGGCGGCTGCACGTTCTAAACTGTCGTTGCTGTCGGCTTGTTTAATCAACAATTCGTTGGGCAAATGCGGATTTTTCATCGCCGCACCACGCACCCAAGCGTTGTTGTCCGCCGCTAATGTGCGTAACACCTGTGGCGGTGTGGCAGGATTTTTCGCCGTATGCCAACGCACTTTTTCGTCTGTGTCGCCTGCCAAAATTTGCAAAATATAATCAGGCGTTTCTTTGTTTTCCGCTAATTTAATGCGTTCATGCACAGGTTCTTCTAACACCTTAATATCGGTATCTTCGGGTTCAGGTTCGGTTTTCAGGCTGCCTGAAACCGCTTGTTCCACAGCGTCCGCAAAGCGTTTGGCAATATCCAAACCTGTTTGATTGCTGATTTCTTGAAAACAAGTGGGCGAAGTTACATTGATTTCCGTTAAAAATCCGCCGATGACATCAATTCCTGCCAAAAGAATGCCGTGTTGCAATAAGTCTGGGGCAATAGCGTGGGCTAATTGTTTTTCCTTGTCGGTTAATAATTGAGCCACGCCCTTGCCGCCTGCTGCCAAGTTGCCACGCGTCTCCCCCTGTTGCGGAATGCGTGCCAGTGCATACGGCACCACTTCACCGCCGATAATCAAAATGCGTTTATCGCCTTCCGTAATCGCAGGAATATAGCGTTGAGCCATAATCGTGCGGCGGCTAAAATTCATCATCATTTCTAAAATACTGCCGAGATTTGGGTCGTCTTTTTTCAAGCGGAAAATGCCCGCACCGCCCATACCATTCAAAGGCTTGATGATAATATCGCCGTGTTCTGCCAAAAACGCCCGCACTTCATCTTCTTGCGTGGTAACGATTGTGGGGGCAATCCACTGCGGAAAACGCAAAATTGCCATTTTCTCATTAAAATCACGCAAGGCACGAGAACTGTTAAACACTTTTGCCCCTTGCTGCTCGGCTTGCGTGAGCATATAGGATAAATACAAATACTGCATATCAAACGGCGGGTCGGTGCGTACAATCACCGCGTCAAACTCGGTTAAAGCCTTGTGCTGTGGCTCTTGGGGATTAAACCAAGCGTGGTCGTTATCGTCCTTTGCACCGACAAATTCAAACGGCGTTGTATCTGCCACAACCATACCGTCTTTAATGCTTAAATCGGCAGCCAAAGAATGGAATAAATGCCAATCGCGGCGAGCCATTTCACGCATCATCGCGTAAGTGGTGTCTTTGTAAGTCTTGAAAGAAGCCATAGGGTCGGCAATAAAAAGAATGTTCATCTTAAAACGCCCTTGAATGATTTTGCAAAATATCTCATTGTAACCTTTTCAGGCTGCCTGAAAAAAAATTTTTTAATGTTGCGTGAAAGAAAAATATTTCAAACACTTTCAGGCTGCCTGAACGCTTATTACTCATTAAATTCCTTAAACAGCGTCATTTATTCCCCATTTCGTGTTTGCGGTAACTGGCGTTTTCACTTATCATTAACATATTTTATGTATTTAATTTCATAAAGGTAAGAAAAGATGTCTAAACAATTCGATGTTGCCGTCATTGGCGGCGGTCCTGGCGGTTATGTGGCTGCCATTCGTGCGGCTCAGTTAGGATTTAAAACCGTATGTATTGATAAGGGTGTCAATAAGGCAGGCGATGCACCTGCTTTGGGCGGTACTTGCTTGAATGTAGGTTGTATTCCGTCCAAAGCCTTGTTGCAGTCGTCCGAACA
>JAFWRB010000087.1 GCA_017508845.1 Neisseriaceae bacterium
AAATCATTAAACGATAATTTTATAACTTACAAAAATATAAGGAAAAACAATGACTAACTTAGCAATTTTTGATTTAGACCGCACGCTGATTACCTGCGATTCTGATGTGGCGTGGGCGGCTTATTTAGCGGAAAAAGGTATTTTTAGCGAAGAAGACAGCCAAAAACGCGACAAATTTTATGATGATTATGACAACGGTTGTTTGGATATTGACGCTTTTTTGCGTTTTCAGTTAGCCCCATTAGGCAAATTTTCACGCCATAAATTAGACGCAATGCACGCTGAATTTATGGATAAATATATTGTGCATCATATTACTGAAACCGCAAAAAATATGGTGAAAAATCATATAGATAATGGCGATGATGTGGTGCTTGTGTCTGCCACAAATGAGTTCGTCATCACGCCGATTGCGGCTCGATTTGGTATCAGCCAAATAGTCGGCGTGAAATTAGTTACCGATAAAAATAATAACTACACAGGTGAATATACTGGCACACCGTCATTTAAAGAAGGTAAAATTGTGCGTTTGAATGAATGGTTGCAACAACAAGGCAAACAAATGAGCGATTACGAACGCACTTATTTTTACAGCGATTCGCACAATGATTTGCCCTTGTTGCGTTTGGTTGATTGTCCTGTGGCAGTCAATCCTGACGCGGTTTTGCATGCGGCAGCCATTGAAAAGGGTTGGCAGATTATTACATTTACGGAATAAATTATGTTAAAAACATTGATGAACGGCAAAATTCACCGAGCCACTGTAACAGACGCAAATTTAAATTATGTCGGCAGCATTACGGTTGATACCGATTTGCTTAACGCGGCAGGCATTGATATTCACGAAAAAGTGCAAATTGTCAATAATAACAACGGCGAACGCTTTGAAACTTACACCATTGCAGGCAAAAAAGGCTCGGGCGAAATCTGCCTGAATGGAGCCGCCGCACGATTAGTGCAGAAAGGCGATATTGTGATTATTATGTCGTTTGTTTTGATAGACGCAAAAGAAGTTGCCACACACCGCCCCAAAGTGGTTTTGGTTGATGAAAATAATAAAATTACGCAGGTTATTCATGCGGAACAGGCGGGGGAAATAGCATAATTTTCAGGCTGCCTGAAAAACTACCGTCATTGCGAGCCGACAGACAGTTGTTAGCGGTTTCACCGCTTACAACTGTGTCGCCCCGAGCCGTAGGCGTGGGGGTCAGCCGTAAGGCAATGCGTACGCAATCTCCTGACTATGAAAAACGGCATTGCACAAACCTTTTCAGGCTGCCTGAAAATCGTTTTGCATTGCCGTTATCCTTGATAAGCCACCCGAAACGCTTTGCAAGCGTTTCGGAGATTGCCACGACTTGAACTTTCGTTCAAGTCTCGCAATGACGATAAAAGGGCTACCTGAAAAACCATACTTGCCCTATTGTTCGTCATATGCTACAATCGCACGCCTACAAATCATCGCTGGCGTTAATATCGTCTTAACCAAACACTACTATAACCTTTTCAGGCTGCCTAAACACCATTTTTTAGGCAAACTGAATTTTTATCAACCACTCTTCATAAGGAACAAAATAATGAAGAAAACTGTTGTAATCCTGTCTGCTTTGCTGTTATCTGTAACCGCTTTGGCGGACATTCACATTGAAAACCCCCGTTCTCGCATAACCGCACCCACTGTAAAACGAGGCGGTGCGTTTATGAATATTAAAAACGATGGCAAAACCGATGATGTGTTAATTGCCGCAAGCACCCCGCGTTCGAGTGTTACCGAGTTACACAACACCACGATAGACGAAAACGGCGTGATGAAAATGCGTGAAATGAAAGACGGCATTCCTGTGCCAGCAGGGCAAACCGTTGAACTCAAACCAGGTTCATTGCATGTGATGTTTATGGATTTACACGAGCCATTTGTCGAAGGGCAAACATATCCTTTAACGCTGAAATTCAAAAACGCAGGCGAAAAAACCGTTACCGTAACGGTAAAAGATATGTCAAACGAAACGCCCCAAAAAGGCAATATGCACGCTCATATGCACGGCGAACATAAAGCCCCACCGCCGCCACAAATGGTAATGCCTAATCATCACGCAGGTCATCAACATTGATTGCTGTCGCTTAAAAAAACACGCCTGCCAAGTGGGTGTGTTTTTTTTATTCTTATTAAAAATCGACTATAATAGCCCGTTTTATGGCTTATTCAGGCAGCCTGAAAGATTAACAATGAACGAAAACAATACTTTAACCATCGCCTTATCCAAAGGACGCATTTTTGACGAAACCTTGCCACTGCTTGCCGCCGCAGGAATTGAAGTTTTGGAAAATCCAGAGACTTCACGCAAACTGATATTGCCGACCAATCACGATAATATGCGGGTGATTATTGTGCGTGCGTCCGATGTGCCGACTTATGTTCGTTACGGTGCGGCAGATTTTGGCATTGCGGGCAAAGATGTGTTGATTGAAAGCGGTGGGGGCGGTTTGTATCAGCCTTTGGATTTGAAAATTGCCCAATGCAAAATGATGGTTGCGGTCAAACAAGGCTTTGATTATCAAAAAGTTTCCAGTGCAGGCAGTCGCTTACGCATTGCCACAAAATACCCCAATATCGCTCGCGAACACTTTGCTCAAAAAGGCGTACATATTGACATTATTAAATTGTACGGTTCAATGGAATTAGCACCATTGGTCGGCTTATCAGATGCGATTGTAGATTGGGTTTCCACAGGCGGCACTTTGCGTGCCAATAATTTGGAAGCAGTCGAACACATTTGCGATATTTCCAGCCGCCTGATTGTGAATAAAGCGGCACTCAAACTCAAACACGCTCAAATTCAACCGATTATTGATGTGTTCGCCAAAACCGTAGCACAACAAAATCAAGCGTAAATAAGACGATAAAAAAACCTTTGTTGTATAAAAACAAAGGTTTTTTTATTTCAGGCAGCCTGAAACTTTAAAACCAATGTTCTTGTGCTGGAAATGTGCCGTTTTTCACCGATTGAACATAATCGGCAAAGGCGGCTTGAATGTTGTCTTTGCCTGCCATAAAGTTTTTCACAAAGCGGGCTTTTTTGCTGTCGGTTACCCATAACATATCGTGCATCACCAAAACTTGCCCATCGCAATCTTTACCTGCACCAATGCCGATTGTGGGGCAATGCACGCTTTGGGTAATTTGGCGGGCTAAATCGGCTGGCACGCACTCCATTAACACAATACTCGCCCCTGCGTTTTCGTGTGCTTTTGCGTCTTTGATGAGTTGTGCCGCTGTATCTTCGGTTTTGCCTTGCACTTTATAACCGCCAAAGGCATTCACCCACTGCGGCGTTAAGCCAATATGGGCACACACGGGAATGCCGCGTTGTTCTAAAAAGGCAGTGGTTTCTGCCATAAATTCGCCGCCTTCGGCTTTTACCATAGCCGCACCTGCCGCCATTAAGCGACAAGCGGCTTGATAGGCTTGTTCCTTGCTTTGCTGTGCCACGCCAAAGGGAAAATCGGCAACAATCATCGCATTTTTGACACCGCGTGCCACGCATGCGGTGTGATAACACATATCGTCCAAAGAAACGGGTAGGGTGCTGCTTCTGCCTTGCACAACCATGCCCAAAGAATCACCAATCAACAGCATATCCACACCTGCTGCGTCCATTGCGGTGGCGAATGTTGCGTCATAGCAAGTGAGCATAGCGATTTTTTCGCCAGCCGCTTTCATTTGATTGAGTTGATTGACGGTAATCATAGGGTTTTCCTTTGGTATAAAAGTTGTTCAGGCAGCCTGAAATAATGGTGGGTTAGAAACCCACCC
>JAFWRB010000088.1 GCA_017508845.1 Neisseriaceae bacterium
AGCCTGAAACCTTTGCAAAACTGGTAGATGTGAGTAGCGTTCAAAGTTATAGTAGCACTTCAAATCGAAGACATAACAATAAGTTAGGCTACGATTTCGAGCGTAAGCCTAACGAAAAAATCTGCCACAGATGCCAGTTTTGCAAAGGTTTCAGCCTGAAAGACCTATGTATGCAATGCGACTATCAACGCCTTTGGGCTTTGGTGAAAAATTTACGATTTTTTTGACTTCCTTGCCACGCCATTGATCTGTAACGGCTCGCAATGATACCGTTTTTAATATTTTGAAATGATTTAGAAATAATCGTTTATTTCAGGCTGCCTGAAACAACAAAAAAGCCTACAAACAAACATTTGCAGGCTTTTGATTTAGATTAAATAAGATTTATTTTTTCAGCATACCGATGGCTTTCATCACTTCGATATATTCGCCTTCGGTTTTTTCCAAGAATGCTTCAAATTCGGGAGCGTCAAGGTAGATATTATCCCAACCTTTTTCTTCGCAAACTTGCTTCCATTCGGGTGTGTCTTGCAGTTTTTTCAGAGCATCACGCCAGTATTGCACCGCATAATCAGGCATTTCGGGTGTGCCGAACAAACCACGCCAGTTAATGAATGTAGCGTTAATGCCGCTTTCCATTGCTGTGGGAATTTCGCCCATTTTGCCTTCGCCGATGCGTTTATCCGCAGTTTGAGCCAAAACGCGAACATCGCCACTTTCAACCAAACCTTTCACATCAGACAAACCTGTGGAGAACAAGTCGATATGACCGCCCAATAATTGAGCCACGCCGTCATCATCGAATGGTACATAGTCAATTTTGTCGATATTTTCAACGCCTGCGGCTTTGGCGATGATTAAGAACTGCACATGATCCATAGAACCCACCGCAGAAGTACCACCAATTTTCACCGCTTTGGGGTTTTTCTTCAAGGCTTCCATTAACTCGTTAATGTCTTTGTAAGGCGAATCAGCACGCACCACAAAGGCGGCATAATCCGCAATCAAACGTGCCAAAGGCGTGGTATTACGATAACCAAATTCACTTGAACCGTTTAAGTTAAAGAACAAAATCGGCGGAGAATAAACCGTAATGGTGTTTGGGTCGGCTTTTTTATTTGCCGCTTGCAGCGTTGCCAAATGCACCGCACCGCCTGCACCAGGTGCATTACGAACGGGCATAGGGGCTTTAACAATGCCTGTGTCGCCCAAAGTTTTCGCCACCATACGAATGGTCGTATCCCAACCACCACCAGCACCAGCAGGAGCCACTAAATCCAAGTTACCTGCGGGATAATTCGCAGCGGCTTTGGAAGCAGTATTACCACCACTGCTGTCCGCACCATTGTTACAACCAGCCACACCCAGTGCCAAAATGCACAAAGATGAAACCAACAATTTTTTCGATTTACCGAATAAGTTCATTGTGTTACCTTTTTCTCAGATGAAACTCGAATAATAACATAAAAAAACAGCAAAATTTTACTTTTTAATGGCACAATGATTTTTCACAACAATTCTTTGATAGATAAAAATAAAATATAATTATATCAATAAATTACATTTATTATATGCTTGTCATAATAACACGAGTTTCAGGCAACCTGAAAAATATGTAGGTAAGCCATGAATTAAATTTGTTATCGTTTCAAATCAAAACACTTTATGTATCAACTTTACCATGTTATAGCCAAACAAATTCAAAACAATAACATGTGGCTTGACTCTCGACACAAATTAATACAGCAAGTAAAACTAACGATAAATAATTTTACTATGAACCGACTATAAAAAAAGCAACCTGAAATGTTCAGGTTGCCTATTCAAAAACACACAAAATATTTTCAAACCTTATTTTTTAGCCGCTTTGGTTGCGTTTTTCACGGTTTCAGAAGCCGCTTGTTGGGTTTGTTTCATTGTGTCAGCGACACTTTTTTGCACTTCTTTTGCAGTGGTTTGCAAAGAAGCAATGGTATTTTTTGTGGTTTCAAATGCTTGTTGCATTTGGTCGAACAAAACATGAGTTTGTTCAGGAGCAGATTTTTTCATTTCTTCTAATTGTGCTTTGATGCTGGCTTGTGCTGCCGCAAATTGGCTTTCTGCCAATTTTTGGGTGTTTTGTTGCACAGCGTCAGCCCAAGCGTACAATGCTTGGAAATGTTGGGTTAATTGTTCGCCTTTGCGATTTGCCCATTCACCTGCTTCTTTACCCGCTTCTTGTGGGTTGCCAGTGTTTTTCAACACTTGTTCTGCGGTTTGACTGTTATCCGCAAACGATTTTTTTGTGAAATCTAAATTTAATTTGAACAGTTCTTCAGTGCTTTTCAAAACCAACTCTGCGGCTTTGTTCAGTTGATTTAAAGTGTCCAAACCTACTTTGCTGAATGTTTCATTTAAGTTGTTCATATACTCGCTCCTTATTGCGAAATGGTTAAAAAAAAACAACAGGACGATTAAGAATGAAAAAACACAACACTTTTTGTTGTGCAATGCAAAATCGCCGATATGCGAATAGTAAAACAAGAAAAAATAAATTGCAAGCAAAATTTTATGCGTAATAGATAAATAAAATCATTGACAGGTGTAGCATAGCCACAACTTATTGCGTTGCACAAAAGTGTGCAACAAATCAGCAAACACCACTTATACACCCGAAAAAACCACGCTAACCCGCTTAAATTAAAGTAATTAGGCGTTATTTATCTTATTTTAATATTGTCCAAAATAAAAGCATTTCAGGCTGCCTGAATGGGGATTTTGAATTGTCCAATCATTCAACAAAATGCATAGTTGATTTTTATCAAACAAATCAAAAAAATAATTTTGGACGAGAAAATAAACCCTTTCAGGCAGCCTGAAAATGTATTAAAACTACGGCATTACTGAAATGAATTTCGCAAAGGTTTCTATAAATATAAAGGACAGTGCAAGCACCGTCCTTTGCTTTTACGACTTGTTTTTGGAGATTGTTATGCGGAAAACAGGGGTACAAGTCGTAGGTTGCAATCAAACCTAATTGCTACTATTCCGCAATTTCGTACAGTTGTTACTCGTCTTTTTTGCTTTACAGAAAA
>JAFWRB010000089.1 GCA_017508845.1 Neisseriaceae bacterium
AACCCGATAAGAAACCGTATCACGAACCCAAAAACGCCGAGCGTTATGATGAACGCCAGTATCGTCAAAATGACCAGCATTTTGAGCAACATCATCAACGCTATATCTCGCACCAAAAGGCAGCAGAAATTGCCTTAAAAGCGTTTGAAAACAAATATCGCACACAAGGATTTGTGGAAGATGTTGATTTTGAACATAAATTTAGTGGCGATTACTACGAAGTGGAAATCGAAGACAAACGCGGCAGAGATTACGAAGTGCGTTTGGACGCACAAACTGGTAAAGTGATTTCCATTAGACGCGATTATTAACGCATTATCGTCAGTAAAAAAACGGCAGATTATTCCTGCCGTTTTTCTTTTCAGGCTGCCTGAAAAAAATATCGAAGCGTTATCTCAATATAATTTGTTTTGCCTGATAAGGCAAAACAACTGCTCACTGCTAACTGCTCACTGCTAACTGACTATACGGTTGCAACCATTTTTCGGCGACTTGCTCGCACTCTTCTATACCGTTTTTTTTCAGTGATGAAAAAATCTGCACAGAAATCAATGTCTTATCTTGCCACGCGTGCAGTTTTTTTCGCACGGCAGATAGGGTTTTGATTTGTTCGTTTTTGGATAATTTATCCGCTTTACTCAATAAAATATGCACTGGCAAGCCGCGATAGGCGGCACAGTCTAACATTTGACAATCGAGTTCTTTTAAGGGATGACGGCTGTCCATAATCAAAAACAAACCCACTAATGACACACGCGTTTTTAAGTACTCGCCTAATAATTCAACCCAGTGCCGCCGCACGCTTTCGGGCACTTCGGCAAAACCGTAACCAGGTAAATCCGCCAAAAAACAGCCGTTTTTTAGAGCAAAATAATTGATATGCTGCGTTCTGCCTGGTGTTTTGGACACAAACGCCAAACGATTGTGGTCAGTTAAGGTATTCAAAGCACTGGATTTTCCTGCGTTACTTCTGCCAACAAAGGCAATTTCGGCATTGATTGGCGGCAAATGGTGTAAATCATTGACCGTTGTATGAAAAACGGCATTGCGAAAAATGGACATAGCGTTATCTCTTATAAGCGATTTTATTTATATATAATACGACACATTCGGACAAAAATAAAAAATTAAAGTAGTCGTCAAGGCATATTTTGTTATAAAATAGCAGGTTTGAAAAATTGATGAATTGTTTTGTGCCGCTATTTTTATATTCATTCAGGCAGCCTGAACAATCGAAAACACAGTTATTTTGGAGCCTAACCATTATGAAACGCATTTTTGCAGCATTGCTTGTTTCACTTGCCGCAACCGCCGCGACTGCCGCACCTGACTTGGAAAAAGGTAAGGAAATCGCCGAAACCATTTGTATTGCTTGCCACGCCGCTGACGGCAATAGTGGCATTGCCATTTATCCGCGTTTAGCAGGTCAGCACGCCGCTTACACCGCCAAACACGCCAAAGATATTCGCGACCGTGTTCGCACATGGTCTTTGGCTGAATCAATGGTTGCTATGGTTGAAACAATGACCGATGAAGATATTGACAATGTTTCTGCGTTTTACGAAAAACAAGTGTCATTAGCAGGCGAGGCTGACGCCGCCAACTTAAAAGCAGGCGAATTGATTTATCGCGGCGGCATTGCCGAACAAAAAGTGCCTGCATGTATGGCGTGTCACGGTCCAAACGGTGCGGGCATTCCCGCAGCGTCTGCCGCCAAAGACGGCGTTTTGGCGTATCCACGCATTTCGGGTCAGCATAAAGATTATGTTGTGGCTCAAATGCAGGCTTTCCGTTCGGGCGAACGCGTGCATAATATGATGGCGCCCATTGCCACGCGTTTAACTGACCAGCAAATTGATGATGTGGCAAACTATATTCAAGGTTTGCGTTAATTTGTTTGTTTGATATGCTTTCAGGCAGCCTGAAAACGGTTTTCAGGCTGCCTGAAATTGTTTAATCTGTTATACTTCTAACGCTTTGATGAGATTTGATTAAAGGAGTAAATATATGCTAACCACATACGCACCGCAAGAAATTTCTGCTATGTATGAACAGTTGTCCGATGATGAGCAAAATGCGATTGCGTCTTTAATAGAAATCTTTTTACGCAAAAAAACGCATAATCCGTCTTATCCCAAAGAAAGCACAGTAGAAACAAAACAAAAAAATCAACTTTTTTACCAGACAGCACAAGAATTTTTGCAAAATATGGCACCTAACGGTGTTCAATTAGAAAAATATTTTAAGCCAGATACTCCTCAATCTTTACAAGATGTTTTTAAACAGTTTACTTGTTCGGCACAGAATACGCAAAGGATGCCGAATGTGATTAAATTTGGTAAAAGAGAAAAAATCATCAAAAAAGTATTGTGTGATTTTGATTATCAGAAAATAAAAAATATTTCAGCAGAAGAATTATTTAAAACATTTCAAAAAGACATTGTCATTAACAACGTGAATAGTCCCCAAAATATGTGGTTAAGATGGTGCAAATCGATTGTTGATTCTGCAAAATGGGTATCTCAATTTAAGGATATGCAAGCGTTTAATGGTTTTGTTCATTCATTTGATAATAATCCTAAACAATTAGTTAAAGAAATGGCAAAACAAATTCACGGTATTGGTTTTGCATTGGCTTGTGATGCCATTAAAGAAATGGGTTTTAGCAATTATTGCAAGCCCGATGTACATATTAAAGATGTATTGCAAGCCTTTAATTTCCCAGCAAACAATGATGAAGATATATTTGATACCATTCTTAATATTGCTCGTGATTGTCAAGAAATAGACGCAGATGTAACGCCGTATAGGGTTGATAAAACCATTTGGCTCATCTGTTCAGGTGTTTTTTACATTGATGAACAAAAAATAAAAGGTGAAAAAAAAGCATTTATAGAAAAATGTTCAAGTCTATTTAAATAACAACGAGCAATCAACGCCTATGGCGTTATCGGTTAGCAAGAATACTCATTCTTTAACAGAAACCCCTTTTCAGGCTGCCTGAAACATTATCTTATTGAATATTATGAATATTTTAATCAGCAACGATGACGGTTATCAGTCTTTTGGTTTGTCGCTTTTGGCACGCATTGCATCAGAATTTGCGAGCGTGCGTGTGGTTGCTCCCGACCGCGACCGCAGTGCGGTAAGTAATTCGCTCACACTTGACCGCCCCTTAACCATTCGCCAAGCGGCAAACGGTTTTTATTATGTCAATGGCACGCCGTCCGACTGCGTACATTTGGCTTTGCAAGTTATGGACGATTTCAAGCCCGACTGGGTATTTTCAGGGGTCAATCACGGTGCAAATATGGGCGATGATACGCTCTATTCAGGCACTGTGGCGGCGGCAACCGAAGGCTATCTTTTGGGCGTGCCCGCAGTGGCGTTTTCCTTAACCGATAAAAGCAATCGCTACTGGGAAACCGCAGAAACCGCCCTATTTCCCTTAATTGAATTTATCACGCAACAAAGCGTCAAAACGCCTGTGCTGTGGAATGTCAATATTCCTGCCATTGCCGCTGACGCATTGCAGGGCGTTAAAGTGGCACGATTGGGACGCCGTCATCACGGACAAGGCATTATGCAATCCACAGACCCAAGAGGCGAGCCCGTTTATTGGATTGGCACAATCGGAAAAGCCGCAGATGACGCAGACGATACCGACTTCTCCGCCATTGCAGACGGCTTTGTTTCGATTACGCCTTTAACAGTTGATTTAAGCGACAAAACCGCCCTAAATCCTTTGCGTGATGTGTTTTCACATTTTCAGGCAGCCTGACCTATTCTCTTGTTTTTTGGCATTGCGATAAAAACTCTGCCACGCATTCGTATTGCACAGATGATATATTGATTTGATTGATATGTTGCCGACAAATTTCGCCATTTGGTAAATCGGTAAGATATTTGGCAATGTGTTTGCGGGCGATTTTGACACCGTGTTCTTCACCGTAAAAATCGTATAGCATATTTAAATGTTGCAAAATGGCTTGCTTTTTTGTTGAAAAATCAACGGCTTTCAGGCAGCCTGAAAGATAATGATTGATTTCGGCAAACAGCCAAGGAGAACCGATTGCCGCACGCCCAATCATGACACCGTCCGCTCGTGTTTCTTCTAATACTTGGGCGGCTTTTTGTGGGCTATCAATATCGCCATTCACCCACACAGGCAAAGAAATGGCTTTTTTTACTTTGCCAATTAAATCGTATTGAGCGTGTCCTTGAAACATTTGTGTACGACTTCTGCCGTGAATAGCGATTGCCGAAATCCCCGATTTTTCTGCAATTTCGGCGATTTTAAGCACATTTAAGTGCAAATCGTCCCAACCTAAACGGGTTTTGAGTGTTACAGGAATAGCCACACTTTGCACCACTGTTGCCAAAATTTCTGCCACTAATGCTTCGTTTTTCATCAAGGCACTGCCTGCTTCTCGTTTGCATACTTTTTTGGCAGGACAGCCCATATTGATGTCGATTATATCTACGCCCAAGCCTTGATAATACAAAGCCGATTGAGCCATTTGTTCGGGTTCAACGCCCACAATTTGCACCACAATCGGCGGCGTTTCACCTGAAAAATCAATGCGATTACGCGTTTTTCGCGTATGTCGTAACGCAGGGTCGCCCGAAATCATTTCGCCCACAGTCAAACCTGCACCAAACTGTCGGCACAAACGCCGCATAGGGTTGTCCGACAAACCTGCCATAGGAGCAAGCGCAGTAGGCGAAGAAAGTTCAAAATGGGCGATTTTCATTTATTCAGGCTGCCTGAAACTAACTAAAAAACGGATTTCCGCCTTTCATTTCAATCGCTTGTGCATAAGTTGGCACTTCCCCTTTTGGCAAGGCTTCACTTAAAATATGAATATGCTCCACTTTGCATTGCGTCATTAAATCCAAAAAATCGGCAACAATCAATGGAATTTCTTCTTCTGGTGTTAAAAAATGACGAAACACTAATGGCGGCAAAGGATTGGGTTCAATCGGGTGAAAAATAAACAACAACGCTCCGCCTATCTCACTTGCAATCACCACGCCCACGCGTGGAAACTGCAAACGAATAGAACGCACGGCATTGGCAGTGAAAATATCCAAAGCCATTCGGCGGCGTTGTGCATTACCTTGTTGCAGTGCCGCAATCGGCAAATCTGCCGCCATAGGATTGGCAAAAACAGTTATATCTTGATTATTAAACAATTCTTGCCACACTTGCATTAAAGGTAATGCGGCTTTGCCCAAAGGCTTGCCCGCCATATCCGCCAATTCAAACGCTCCATAACACAGTGCATACAGCATAACCACTTGCTGTCCCTTATCATAACAAACAGGCTGTGCATTGATTTTATTGGCAAAATCTTCGGCATTGGCAAGTGAGCGTTTGGCATCAAACCAATCTTCGGCAGCAATTTCGGATAATTGCAACGAACCAATCAATTTGGGTAAAAAATGAGCGTTTTTAATTATATCTAATTGATTATATTCAACAATTAAGCGTTGAATATCCGACACAGGAACACTATTATTCAGGCTGCCTGAATGATTTGCCCCAATCACAGCAGCAATAGGAAAGGCAAGCCATTGAATTTCATCATTATTTTGTGGTGATAAAGCCTTGCACAAATATTGCCACAACAGGCGATATTGAGCAGGATTTTGCCCCATCGCCATTGCCACAGATAAAGAAAGCGTATGCCGCTGCTGCAATTCTTGCACAATTTCCGCTAACAACTGCCCGCTCGCCAATTTGCTTTGAGCGGCATTTTTATTCGCCAAAATATCCGCCGCATAACGCAACAGTTCGTTTTTATTCGGCGTATCAGGATACGGACGCGTATCAGGAATGGATAAAATCAGTTCGGTATTCATATAAGTTTGTGTTCAAAAAAGTTTCAGGCTGCCTGAAAATCATCAAAAAGGCGTATTTTACTCAATATCCGATATAAAACAAAACCGTTATCTATTTTCAGGCAGCCTGAAAACAGATACTCGTTTTTTGTATAAATAATGATATAATTCTTCGCTTAAAAAGATTGATTATTTGAAAGAAAATGCGATGACACAAACTTTCATTAACGACAGCCAACACCCTGTTTCTTGGGCAAAAATTCTGTTTCCTTTGCTGATTGTGTTGCTTTTGGCAGCATGCAATCGTGAAGCCCACAACAACTTCAAAAACCCTGACGCGGCAGAGAATACGCCCGTTGTGGTTCAAACGCCTGAACAATCGCTTGACGAGCAATATGCTGAAAAAAATCGCCAATGGTTAGTGGAAAATGGCAAGCAAGACGGCGTTCAAACCACTGCATCTGGTTTGCAATATGTGGTGAAAAAAGAAGGAGACGGCAAGCAGCCCACGATTAACGATATTGTCAGCGTGAAATACACAGGCAAATTGATTGACGGCACAGTGTTTGACAGCACCGAGCAAAACAACGGCGGCGAACCTGTTACCTTCCCTTTGGCTGGCGTTATCAAAGGCTGGCAAGAAGGTTTGCAGTTGATGAAAGAAGGTTCGGAATATACCTTATTCTTACCTGCGGCATTGGCTTATGGCGAACAGCCTGTGGGCGATATTCCTGCCAATTCCACTTTGGTGTTTGATGTAGAATTGGTTAAAGTGATGACCGAAGCAGAAGCCTTGGCGGAAATTGAAAAACTAAAAGCACAACAAGCGGCGGCTGAAAATCAATCTACTGAACAACCTGTTCAACCATAAAATTTATTCTAATTACAGAGCGTGGGCGTTGCCCACGCTTTATTTTAGGCTGAAACCTTTGCAAAACCCAATTTGAAACAAAAAAAGCCTTTGTTATAGGGTGGGCATTCTTGCCCACCAACAACGCCGACAGGTGTTGATTATTTATTGATATTTAAGAAAATTCCACCCTATCGGGCGGTTGGTGGGCAGGAATGCCCACCCTATAATATTTGCATTTATTATATAGATAAATAGGTTTTGCAAAAGTTTCAGGCTGCCTGAAAAAAATGGCTCATTGCTCATTACCAACTGACTGCCCCAACAAGGCACGAATCTTTGGCAAAGCCGCTTTGGCGGCTTGTTCGCCTGCACGAATAGCGGCTTCTTTGTGTTCAAAGCCACCAGTGCTGCCCAAACTCAATACATCGGGTTTAATCACCACATCGGCTTTGGAAAGTTCTTCGTTTAGTGCATGTAGTGTCATAATGCGGACGCTTTGACCCAAAGACGCAATTAAGCCTTTTTTCGTGTGTTCTTGGGGGCGGGCGGAAATATCAACCGCAATCACAATATCTGCCCCCATCTTACGAGCGGCACTCACAGGCACAGGTTGCGACAAACCGCCGTCTGCATAGCGTCTGCCGTCAATTTCCACAGGACGAAAAATCGTGGGAATACTGGACGAAGCACGCACCGCTTGCCCTGTGTTACCATGATTAAACGCCACAGCCTGACCGTTTTCAAAATCGGTTGCCACTGCCGCAAACGGAATAGGAAAATGCTGAATGGGCTTATCACCCACTTTTTGATTGATATAATCCTGCAATTTCTGTCCCACAATTAAGCCTTTTGTGGAAAGGCGAAAATCCGCCACATCGCTTTTAGCAAGGTGTTCAGACTCTGAAATCAACTCATCGGGCGACATACCAGACGCATAAAGACTACCGACAACCGCCCCAGCACTGGTGCCTGTAACCATATGCACAGGAATATTCGCGTCTTTCAAAACTTTTAAAACGCCAATATGAGCAAATCCTTTGGACGCACCACCACCCAATGCCACCGCAACGCGTTTTTGCTGTTTGGGAGCGGTTTGAATACTGCTTTCTGTAGCTTGATTTTCAGGTGATATAACAGGCGTTTTGGTGCTGCTACACGCTGTCAGAGCAATGATTAACATCAGTGCCGAAAGATTTTTTTTGAGATTGTTCATTGTTTTTTCTCGTGAAGAATAGATTAAAGCGAGCGATTGTAGCCGATTGTGCTTAATGCAAATTTAAAAAATTTTCAGCCTGCCTGAATTTAATTCTGTGTGTCATTACGAGATTTGGGCGTAGCCCAAATCGTGGTAATCCAGTTCAAACTGACAGGTTTGAACCAACGCCGTAAGGCGTTGTAATACGCTGTTTCTTATACAATTTAGGTAACCTGAAAAGCGTAATGCAATGTCGTTAAAACGCCTTGCGGCGTTTGTTTTGCCTAACGGCAAAACTGGATTGCCACGATTTGCCTGACGGCAAATCTCGCAATGACACTGTGTTTTTCTTTCAGGCTGCCTGAAATGGCTCATTATTTTTTAAATCACCGCCCTATTCTTGATACGGATTTTTTTTATAAAACTGCACCACTTTTTCTGTTTCAGGCTGCCTGAACCGTTTTATGGCGTGGGCATAGATGATTTCTAATGATATATTTTTCAGGCTACCTGAAAATGTTTGAATGATTTTTTGTTTATCAATATCATTATTTAAGCCTAATATTTGTATATCATTGATTAAGGCGTTGGCGGTTTCATAAGTTAGCGTATAGTTTTCGCTATCTACTACTGTATCTGTCCAGTTGTTATGCTGAATTATATCGCCCAAGTCGTGCATATCAGGTATGTTTTGTTTGAATAAATCAGAATTTTCTTTTAAGGTTTGATTGCCTGCTGTGCAAAAAAACAAAACGCCATTTTCAAGCGTGTAATCTGCCCATTGTTGAAATAATTGTTCGCTATATAATGGCATATTTGCCCATATGCAATCGTAATGGTTTGTTTGAATATTTTCAGGCTGCCTGAAAATATTGATTGACTTATTTTTTATTCTTTGCAATAAGTTTTGTTGCGATTTAATATACGCCATTTCTTGGGCGATTTTGTCTTCGTTATTTTCTAAATAATCTATTTCGGCATTAGGACAGATTTTCTTTAATACCGCACGGCTCACGCCGCCGTCTGTGCCGATACACAAAATACGATTAGGCATGCGTTTGAGATACGCCACACCCTGCCCCATTTTTTCGGCAAAAATTTGATGAAGAGAATAATCGTGCATAATCATAGACTTACTTTAATTAAAAATCTTTTTCAGGCTGACTGAAAATAATATTTATGCCAAAATGCCTTTAATCTACGGCTGAATTTCATTCCATTTAAGATAAAATGACAAAACTATTTTATTATAACAATCTTCATTTCAAATACGCCCTAATCAACAGAATAACAATTAAAAAAATGCTAAAAAGAATAAAACGCCAAGACACTGCTGTATTAAATTTTTCTGATTTTTTAATAAATTCATTAAGTTGTGCATTTTGCCTTTGTGCTAATGTATTATCTTTTCTAAAACTTGTAGCAACATTATCCAGTAAATGAATTAAAATCGTTTCATCTTCTGTGTCAACAAATGATTTGGGATAAACCATACACAATCCTGCTTGATACCAAAGTTCATCTGCCTGTGCAAGTTCGGGAGAAAATGCATAAAAACAGATGATATTCTCATGATAATTTCGCTTTGCCTTAAATAAAAAATTTCCCTGCAAAGGCTTAAATTCAAGCATATCCGCAGGCAAAGAATTTTTTTTAAATTGCTCAATCGCGTCCCAAATAACATTGTCTTCCATAAGACAAACACAAGGAATATCGCCTTCCTGCCCTTCTTCGCTATCGGGTGCATAAGTGCATAATAATTCCACTTCTGCGGCATGCGATTTGGCAAGGCGAAACGCCTTATCAATTTCATAAATGTAAGGCGTGGTGTCTTCATCACAAATACTGTGCGTTTGTTGCAATAATTTGATTTTATTTGACATTTTATTCTCTAAAATCTTTCAGGCTGCCTGAAAACTATATTGACGCCAAAATTCGACTAATTTTTCCGCACACGCCAAATCTTCGCTGACAAAGGGCATATGGGCACTGTTACTAAAATTTTGCCATTCACTTTTTGCAATATTGTGGTGCAAATATTCGCCCATTATCGGCGGTGTTACGCGGTCTCGTTCTCCTGTGATAATCAGCGTAGGTATTTGAATTTGCGGTAAATAATGGCGTAAGTCGGTTTCTACTACGGCTTGTTGCGATGAGTATAACACTTGTTTTTCAGGCTGCCTGAATGCAATAATTTTATCTGCTAAACGGTTAAATTGTGGCATTTTTTGCGTATTCGCCAAAGCATTTAAGGCGAAAAATTGTTTCAGGCTGCCTGAATAATCCGTAGAAAAGCGTTGCGGATAGCCTTGCCAGTTGTGCGTGGGCATGCCGATTGCGTAATCGTCTGCTTGGGCAAAGCGTGCAAACGAACAGCACAAAGTGAGCGTAGCCACTTTTTCAGGCTGCCTTTGGGCAATTTCCAACGCCACAACGCCGCCTAATGACCAGCCGAATAAATGCACTTTTCCCTGCCATTTTTCTGCCGCAATATCCGCCGCTTGCGATAAAATAAATTCGTGATGATTGCCGTCATAGCCCATTAAATCTGTCGCTTGTGCGTTAAATGGTTGTAATAACGGCAAAAAATCGGCAAATACTTGATGATTCACCCCCCAGCCGTGCAGTAAAATAGCGTGATTGCTCATAATGAAAATTTTGAATTTAATTAAAAATTTGTCTTTGGCAGACTGTCCATTATGCCACGAAACCGCCGAAAAAAACGGTTTATGTAAGGCATGCTGGGCGGATATTTTAGCACTGCACGAAACTCGCCCTGTGTGTCCTGTGTGTGCCGAACCGAATGCAAGCGGAGCAGTGTGCGGTGCGTGTTTAAAAAATCCGCCCAATTTTGACGCTTTATACGCCGCTTTTCGCTATGAAGAACCCTTTGTAACATTGGTTCATCGCTGGAAATATCAAGCCGCCCTGCCCTATTCTGGCACGATTTCAGCATTGATAAAATTAGTTTTACCCAAATTGCCGCCGCAATCGCCGTTTGACTGCGTGATGAGCGTGCCGCCGTCTGCACAACGCTTGATAGAACACGGTTTTGACCACACCGCCATTTTGGCAAACGCTGTCGCCAAACAATTGGATTTACCGATTATTTCGCCCAAACTCATCGAACGACAACACCGCGTCCCGCAAGCGTCATTAAACCGCAAACAACGAATGAGCAATCTTAAAAACAGTTTCAGCGTGCATGGCAATGTGGCGGATAAACATATTCTGTTAATAGACGATGTTGCTACAACAGGCAGCACCTTAAACGAACTTTCAGGCTGCCTGAAAAAAAATGGTGCCAAAGCGGTGTCTGCCGTTGTATTATCGCGGCGGTATAAAGATGAAAGATGAATGATGTTCCACATTGTTTTATTTGAACCCGAAATTCCACAAAATACAGGCAATATTATTCGCCTGTGTTCTAATACAGGCAATACACTGCACTTGGTGAAGCCTTTAGGTTTTCCTTTGGATTCTGCCAAAATGCGGCGTGCAGGTTTGGATTATCACGAAACCGCAAATATGCAAGTACATGAAAACTGGGCAGAATGTGTGCGAAGTTTGAGCGATAAGCGATTTTTTTTGATGACCACCAAAGGCACAACGCGTTTTGATACACCCAAATTTCAGGCAGGCGATGTGTTTGTGTTTGGACCCGAAACGCGTGGTCTGCCTATGGAAATTTTAACGCAATACCCCGAAGAACAACGCTTGCGACTGCCTATGCTGCCTGAAAATCGCAGTATGAATTTATCGAATACCGTTGCCATTACTGTGTTTGAAGCGTGGCGGCAGAATGATTTTATGAATGGAATATAAAATAATTAAAAACAAGCATAAAAAGTGCTACAATGCAAGCGAAATACACATTTATTTTACAAGGTATGACAAAAATGATACACAATGCTCACAAAACACGCACATACGGCTTGGCTATGGTCGGTTTGGCGTCCTTTTTCTTGGGCTTGTCTTTATCTCCCAATTACGCTAATGCCAAAAACAACAGCCCTATGGTGCAAGAAGGCACAGCGTCTTGGTATGGTGGCAAATTTCACGGCAGAAAAACCGCA
>JAFWRB010000090.1 GCA_017508845.1 Neisseriaceae bacterium
AACAATTGCTTGCACCGCAATTTTGGGTGTGGTTTTAACAGGTTGTGAAAGCGTTAGCACTGCATTAGAAACTACTAACGCCGTATTAGGTGCAACTAACTCGGTTTTAGGTGCTGCCACTGGCACAAGTTCTTCTTCTTCGTCAAGGTCATCTTCTTCTTACTCTCGTTCGCCACGCCCCACAGCGGAACAGCAGTTAAAAATTGATAATTTGGCGTTTAAAGCGTCTAATGCACAAATTCAGCGAGCCATAGCAGAAGCAAAACCGAATATTCAGAAAATGTTGCGTATGACTTCGTGTTTTAATGCTGATGGTTTAAAGGTTATTGGTACTTCTGATTCTACTTACAGTCTTAATAATCCTGGTTCTATTGGCGATTTTCGTTATCACCCAAAAGATAAATGCCTTGATGTGGTGCGTGTTTTCGGTTGGAAAATGCCTGCTCGTAATGCGTTGGAATTTTATGTTGTTTATTCTTCTGAGATTTCAGGAGAAACTTATAAAGCACATATAGAAATGCGACATGAAGACGGTGAATGGCTTGTGCGTGGGCATTGGTAATTTTCAGGCAGCCTGAAAAGGCTACCTGAAAAAATTTTTGCATTTTATTATTATTGATTAGGAATTGAATTATTATGACTTTTTATAAAGGCAATATATCATCTGTTACCGAAAAAGTGATGACTAAAACTTCTACTTCTACTTCCACAAGTACAGCAGGATTTTTAGGTACGACTACCGAAACCAAACACAATGCAAAACATTTTATTGAAAAAACATTTAAATTAGACGGAAAAACTTTTCTTTTTAATCAAGCGGGTACGCAATCTTTGTTATTAGAAGAAAATGATTTAATTGCCGTGAAAAGTTATGATAGTCCTAATAAAAATGGCTATTATTGTGCTGAAACTATTGTGAATATCAGCAAAAATTATTGTGTTGGCGGAAAACAAGATACAATGATTAAAATGATATTTCAAATTATTGTTTCAATTCCTGTTGCTTTGATAATATATCTTATAATGGCTTCTATATTTAATTCAGTAATAATAACAGCAATTATTGTTTTAATCTTTACCATTATATTTATATTATTCTGCATTTCCGAACGAAAAGAATATTTACAGTTTATTGATTATTCAAAACAGTTGTAGAGTGAATAATTTTTTATCTACGCATTTATCAACTATTTATTTTTTAAGGAAAAAACAATGAAAAACTTTATTATTAAAAACGGTCGTGCCGTCATTGATATAAGTGCCTATTTTTTGTTGGCAATTATTGTGATTGCGGGTGTAATGGGTATGTTTCAAGGCAGTTTCCTATATGGACTGATTGGCTTGGTACTGGCTTTGGTTGGCTTTTTTATCACCTATTTTTTCATTTATCTGTTAATTGATATGCGTGATACGCTAAAAGTGATTGCAGAACAAAATGGCAAAAAGGAATAGTCTTTCAGGCTGCCTGAAAGCAAAAAACGGCATATTTTTTATGCCGTTTTTTACCGCACAAACACCCACGCCTGATTATCCGATAGACTTTCGCAATATTTATAGCCGCCGTCATTGAAATTTTTTAATTCATCGGCATGCTGAATATTGTTTTCTGCGGCAAATCGCACCATTTTGCCGCGTGCTTGTTTGGCGTACAGGCTCACGGTTGTGTATTTGCCGTTTTTGTATTGTTTGAACTGTGGCGTAATGACAGGTTGTGCTAAATTTTCGGGACGGACGGCGGAAAAATATTCGTTGGACGCTAAATTGATTAAATGCGTGGCATTTGCGGCGTTCATTCGCTTTTGTAATAGGGCGGTGATGGTGTCGCCCCAAAATGCGTATAAAGACGGCTGCAATTTGGTGCCCATTTCCAAACGGTGCGGATAAATGCCGTCCAAAGGTTTGAGTAAGCCGTAAAGTCCAGACAAAATGCCTAAATAATTTTGTAGATAAGTGATTGATTTTTCTGGCATTGTTCGCACAGATAAACCGTCATACGCATCGCCGTTGAATAAATAAACAGCGGCAGCGGCGTGGCTTAAATCATTGTTCCATTCGGCAAATCTCTCTACATTTAATAGCGATAATTTATCAGAAATGCCCATTAAACAGGCTAATTCGTGCGGTGCAAATGTCCGCATTTTTTCAACTAATTGTGCCGCCTGCGTCATCAACGCAGGGGTTTCTAATGCCATTTGCGGACAGTTTGACAATGCCGCTAACTTTTTGGCAGGAGAAAGAATAAAGTATAACATTTTGATTTTTAATAATAATTTGTTGGTTAAATAAAAGTTTCAGGCAGCCTGAAACTTACTGTAATCATTCTGTTTTTTATTGCCACACGGATTCGGAATTGCTAACGCAATTCCCATAAATTCTGTTTTAAAGATTTTGCGTTAGCAAAATCGAATCCGTGTGGCATTTAAAAAACTATGTTTTGGCTTCGCCGAAACTGCGGTTTGATTGCTTTGCAATCTATTGATTTACTTTGTAAATCAATAATTTTAGTCTAACGACTAAAATAAACCTTGTTTTCAGGCAGCCTGAAAAATTCTACTTCAAATCCCGAACAATTTGTTCTTGTGTTTTGGGTTGCATATCGGCGGTGAATTGAATTTCCACTTTATCGCCTTGTTTTTCTTGCAAAATCACTTGCGAAACCGTGTTGCCGCCTTGAACGCTGATTTGGGTGAAAATTTGTTTCATCATCGCACTTTTGGGTTCGAGTGTCAGCGTCCAGTTTTGTGGTGAGCCGTCCGCTTTTGGTGTAAAGTGTTGATTTAACACGGAAATATTTCCGCCTAACAAGGCGGTAAAAAGTTCAAACTGTGCCGATTGTCCTGCTTGCTTGCTTTTAATCCATTGATTTTTCTGATTATTCCATTGTTCCACGCCGTTTTGCGTTAAACGCAGTTTCAGCGTCAATGGCGTTTCTACTTGCCACAACAAACCGTGATTTTGAGCCAAAGCAAACTGCCCCTGCGTTTGCATAGGCTTATCCATTCCACGCAAATGGCGATTTTGCGTAAATTTGCCGCTTATCACCTGATTTTTTTGCATATTCGCTGCAATTTCATCAGGCGTAATGGCAAACGCCGTTAAAGAAAATAAGGCGGTTAATGTGGTTAAAAAAAGTTTTTTTATCATCGCTTATATCCTTTTTCAGGCTGCCTGAAAATCCTGCTATTGCACAATTTCATCGCAAAATCGCACGGTTAAACCGCCTAATCTTGCCGCTTCGGTTTGGATAAAGTCGTTTAATTGTGCTGAGAAGTCGCTTGCTGCCCAGTCTTCAATGCGTAAGCAACCGCCGTAACGCAGGGAGTGGCGTGTTCTGAAACCGCATACTGCTGACGCTGATTTTTGGTCTGCCTTGAAAACGCCGACCATACGATAGCCTTCTTTACGCATAAAGTCGTTGATAAATAAGGTAAATTCTTCTAATGTAAATTGTGGATAAATCGCGGACAATGCGTCAAACGCCAAAGCGGTTTCGGACGGCAAGAGTTCTGCCACACGAATGGCAGGCGTGGCTTTAACGGCGATATTCGCCGAAATTTGAGCGGCATATTCGCCATCGCACATTTGCAATTCGTTATCGCCCGCAAAATCCATTAGAAAGCGGAACATATCGGGATTGACGCTCTCTAATTGCTTATCCACAATCACGCAACGCACTTGGTTGATGAGTTGCGGACGCACAAATTTATGATGAGCCAAACGATGACCCCTGTCAAACGAAGACAAAATGCCCGACAATCTGTCCGACCAGTCGCTGGGGCGAAAAGTCTTGCCTTTTTTGGTAATGCCTTGAATAATAATGCAGTTTTCAAATTGTTCTGACATAGTTATCACCTGATTATGCTCTTGAATGTGGAAGCGTATTATACGCCTGAAACAAAGGTTTCTAAATGCCAATATCAATCACTTGCACCGTGCCGCAATGGCTTTGCGTTTTGTTCATAATGTGTGCAGGTTTGTAAGCCCCAAACGCAAATGTGTGTTGTGCTTGGAATGTATTGGGGGCAATATCGCCTGTGTCGCAGTTAATGCCTGTGGGTATGTCTAATGCAAAGCGTTTGGTAGGTAGTTTGTTGATTTGTTTGAATAATAGTGAAATATGTTCAGGTAGGCTGCCTGAAAACCCTGTGCCAAAAACCGCATCAACGATAAAATCGTATTGTGTGAAATCTATGTTGCCTGAAACATAAATGGGCGTATTTTCAGGCAGCCTATTTTTATTGGTTTGCGAGAGTTCGGACAATTTTTCGCCCATAACAAACAAAATATCCGATTTGACATTGTGTTTATTTAATATGCGAGCCATCACCAAAGCGTCCCCACCGTTATTGCCCTTGCCGCAAATCATCAAGCCGTGTTTCGCTTGGGGGTGAATTTTTAATAAAGCGTGGGCAGCACCTTGTCCTGCGTTTTCCATTAACTGCAATAATGATGTGCCACGAGCCACAGCGGCTTGCTCGGCTTGCCGCATTTCTTCTGTGGTGAGAACGGTTTGCATAAAAATACTCCTTTTTGGGTTGCCTGAAAGAGATTTATTCACATTTTCAGGCAGCCTGAAAATAATAACGAAACTGCGAATTACTAATTGTTAAAAGTTTCCTTGCCTATAATCATCTAATGTTTTTCCATTCTCATCTTTCCAAATTGTCCAGCCATTAGCATTTTGTTGCATTAAAGCAACCGCAGGCGTTGAAGGAGACGAAAATAAAATATCTTCTGTTGTTTTTAAGTTTTCATCTAACTTATTATTTAAATAAGCACGTGAATAATAAATTCCTTTTTTTGCATTTTCATTCTTTACAAAATTTTCATAATCTCTTTTTATTGCTTGTGCCCCTTTTAATAATAACCACCCTTCTTTAACTTTTTTTAGTTGTCCAGAACAACCAGATTGCTCCATTTTGAAAATTTTATCTTGTAATCTTTCATTTAAAGAAGTTTCTTCTTGTGAATTATTGTTAGGTGTTTGGGTGTTTTCTGTATTTATTTTGTCAAAAACACGGTGTCCCCTATAAATGCTATTTAATAAAAGATTTACATTTGAAAAAACAATGTTATAAAAATTTTCATCTTTCAAATAATCACTTTTTTTGTTAATATCATTCACATTTTCTATTTCAAAACGACCAGCTTCTGTTGCTTTTTCCCAAAAAAGATATTCAAGTGCATTTAAGTCCGTTGCGGAAAATTTTCGCAAATCAGTAATCGCATAAGCACAATCAAACCAATCTTTATCACCGTCGCGGAAATGGTCTTGCCATCTTTTAAGAATATTTTGGGATTGTCCAATATATGCTTGTTCTTCATTCACAAGTATATAGATACCTGATTGGGATAATGCTTCTTTTTGTTCTTTTGATAATTTACTTTCCAAAACAAAGCGTTGCACAGCATATACATCTACTGTCCATTCACGAACTGAATAATGAGTAATAGAACCACCAGTAGAATTGCTATAAATATTTACAGTGGTTTTTATGTTTTGTGTATCCATGTTTTGTTTTCCTTTCGTAAATAAGTACGGGACAATATTTTACTCTGTTCCTTATCGTTTGAGATATTTTTCAGGCTGCCTGAAAATAATAACGAAACTACGGCGGCGGCTTTCTCGCAATGACGAATTCCCTGCACGGGAAGTGCTTTCAGGCAGCCTGAAAAAAGGTGGGTCGAAGACCCACCCTACGAATTACAACAACGCTTTGGCTTTTTCAAGCACATTTTCTACTGTAAAGCCGAAATGGCGGAATAATTCGTCCGCTGGGGCGGATTCGCCGAATTGGTCTATGCCAATTACACCGCCGTTTAAGCCCACATATTTACGCCAAAAGTCGGATACGCCTGCTTCTATGGCTAATCGTGGCACATTATCAGGCAGAACGCTTGTGCGGTATTCTGGCGATTGTGCGTCAAACAGGTTGGTGCAGGGTATAGATACCACGCTTGCGTTAATGCCTTGTTCTTGCAGGGCTTTTTGTGCATTCAACGCCAAAGCCACTTCTGAGCCTGTGGCAATCAACACCATTTGCGGTTTTTCAGCACAGGCGGATAAGACATAGCCGCCTTTTTTCACATTTTCTAATTGCTCGGCATTGCGTACCACAAACGGCAGGTTTTGGCGGCTGAAAATTAAGCAAGACGGTGTTTTTTGGTTTTCTGCCGCCGCCGCCCATGCAATCAGACTTTCTGCGGTGTCGCACGGCCGCCATGTGTGCATATTGGGGATTTGGCGTAGGGTTGCGATTTGTTCAATCGGCTGGTGCGTTGGACCGTCTTCGCCCAAGCCGATAGAATCGTGCGTGAAAACAAAAATCGGGTTAATTTTCATCAATGCCGCCATACGCAAGGCGTTGCGGGCGTATTCGCTAAACATTAAGAATGTTGCCCCAAACGGTTTTACGCCGCCGTGCAACGCCAAGCCGTTCATCACCGCACACATGGCAAATTCACGCACGCCGTAATGCACATAATTGCCGCCGCTTGTTTTCGTAACCGCTACGGCGTTTTTCCAGTCGGTTAAGTTAGACGGTGTTAAGTCGGCAGAGCCGCCCACAAGTTCAGGCAACACTTCGGCTAATATGGCGATTGCGTTTTGGCTGGCTTTGCGTGTGGCAATGTTTTCTTTTTTATGGCAAATGTCGTTTAAGGCTGCCTGAATATGGTTGGCAAAGTTTTCAGGCAGTCTATTTTCTATAACACGGCGAGTAAATTCTGCCGCTAATTCAGGATATTGCGATTGATATTGAGCAAATTTGGCTTGCCATTCATCTTCAAGTTTTTGCCCTTTTTCACGGCAATCCCAAGCGGCGTAAATATCGGCAGGAATGTCAAACGGTGCGTAATCCCAGCCCAAAGCCTGACGCGTTGCGGCAATTTCTTCGTCCCCCAAAGGTGAGCCATGCACTTTGTGGCTGCCTGATTTGGTCGCCGCTCCCTTGCCGATTGTGGTTTTACAACAAATAATTGTGGGGCGAAGTGTGTCGGCTTTGGCTTCACGAATTGCGGCGGCAATTTCTTCGGTGTTATGACCGTCAGAAACACTAATCGCTTGCCAGCCATAAGATTCAAAGCGTTGCGGAATGTTCTCGTCAAATCGTCCAGCCGTTGTGCCGTCAATCGAAATGCCGTTGTCGTCATACAAAGCAATCAATTTGCCTAACCCTAACGAGCCTGCCAAAGACGCGGCTTCGTGCGAAATACCTTCCATTAAGCAACCATCGCCCAAAAAGACAAATGTGTGGTGATTAACAATCGCCAAATCGCCACGATTAAATTCGGCTGCCAAGATTTTTTCAGCCAAAGCAAAACCCACAGCATTCGCAAAACCTTGCCCCAAAGGGCCAGTCGTGGTTTCCACGCCTGCCGTATAGCCATATTCAGGGTGCCCTGGTGTTTTAGAACCCATTTGACGGAAGTTTTTAATGTCGTCAATCGACAAATCAAAACCCGTTAAATGCAACAGTGCATACTGCAACATAGACGCATGCCCATTCGACAACACAAAACGGTCGCGGTCGGGGAAAGCGGGATTTTTGGGGTTGAATTTCAAAAACTGCGTCCATAAAACTTCCGCCATTTCCGCCATACCCATAGGTGCACCTGGGTGTCCAGAGTTGGCTTTTTGAATGGCGTCCATAGCGAGAAATCGCACTGCATCGGCAAGTTTTGACATTTGTGTTACCTTTATTAAGATTGGGTTTTCAAAAGGGGGAATTATACCTGTTTCAGGCTTTTTATTAAAAGAGTTTCAGGCAGCCTGAAAGCACTTTCCGTGCAGGGAATTCGTCATTGCGAGCATTGCGAACGCAATGCGTACGCAATCTCCCTACTACGAAGAACGGCAATGCAAAACCATTTTCAGGCAGCCTTTATCGTCATTGCGAGCCTTGCCCAAGCAAGGCGAAGCAATCTCCTGAAATTATTTTTAAATGAGCCACAAGGCGAATTTAAAAATGATTTCAGGATAGACTATCCTAAAAAACGGCAATGCAAAAAGCCTTTCAGGCAGCCTGAAAATGGATTAAAACGCGTATGCAACAAGTTGCACACCCTACGCTTGCTTATTTATTTTGTAATAATTCAATTTTTAAGTTTAATCCTAATTTTTCAGATATTTCTTGTAATTGTTTCTTTTTTGTTTTTGGACTACCAGTTGTGTGAATATAATAATCACCGTATTGTCTTGTTTTAAATTTAGTTTTTTCTTTACTAATTAAATATATTTCATTATGTTTGATTTCTAATGGAACTACTTTTTCAAAACCTATTTTTTCAATAGTTTTCGCAAGCGTAATTTTTGGTTCTAAATATTGAAATTTTGTACCATCTTCAAATATTACAATCAATTGACCGCTATTTTCTTTATTAGTGTGGTTATTATTACATTGTGTATTTTCTTTTTTTATTCCTTGTGTTATTTTGTTTTCAAATTGTTTATCATTGTTATCCTTAATTATTTTATCAAAGACATCTTTAATAATAGGTTTTAACATATTTATTCTTTGTTCAGTTTTCTTCTCATTGCTAATTTTTCCTAAAATAAATTTAACAAAATCATCATCAGTATCTGAAAATTGTTTTTTAATAACTTCTTGTACTGCGTTATAATATTTTAATCGTTTCGCATTTTCTGTTATTTCTTCTTGATTAAATTTCTTTTTGTGAAATTGATATAATTGTTCCATATCTGTATCCTTTATTTCAGTTGTTATATTAAATTGCCAAAAAGGCTCATCGTCCATAATGTTATCTTTATCCATATCAGCATAAAATTTATATTCTTGTCCATTTGTTAAAATGGCGAATTTAACATGATTTTTTGCACAAGCACTAAAATATCCTTGTAATTGATTTTTTTCTTCTTCTTCTAATTTTTCATTGATTGATTTACATTCAACTAATAAAATGGGTGAATCGTTTTTAAATATGCAATAATCAATACAATTTGGTTTTTTATTTTTTTGAAAATCTGCATTAAATTCAGGAACAATTTCACTTAAATTAAAAGGATCGTACCCTAATGCACGAAAAAATGGGAGAATAAACGCT
>JAFWRB010000091.1 GCA_017508845.1 Neisseriaceae bacterium
GCTATTACACTGGGCTTCAATGGTGCTGACGCTACCTGTGGTGCTGTATTCTGCCCTGCCCTTTTATCGCGGTGCCTTGCGGGATTTGAAAAACCGCCGTGTTGGTATGGATACGCCGATTGCTCTGGCTGTGGTGCTGTCGTTTGTCGCCAGTTCCATTGCCCTATTGCAGCGTGAAATGGACGGCGTGTTTTTTGATTCGATTTCAATGTTTGTGTTCTTGCTTTTGTTTGGACGACATTTGGAGCAATCCGCTCGCCGCAAAGCCAATGACGCAGCAGAACGCTTAATGAAATTAGTGCCGTCTTTCTGTCACTTAATGCCGAATTATCCGAATGAGCAAAGCGTTCAGGAAGCCGCTGTGGTTCGTGTGAAACCCGATGATATATTATTAGTGAAAGCAGGCGAAGTGATTCCTGTTGATGGGCAGGTTGCGTCTGGTGAAAGTTCGGCTGATGAATCTATGCTCACAGGCGAGAGTATGCCGATTGCCAAAAAAATAGGCGACAGCGTTACCGCAGGCACGCATAATATTGATAGTCCTTTGATTATTCAAACGCGTGCCGTAGGTGATGCCACACGATTAGGCTCGATTGTGCGTATGTTAGATAGTGCAATGGCAAATAAGCCCAAACTCGCTCAACTTGCTGACCGCTATGCGTCTTGGTTTGTGGCGGCACTGTTGATTGTTGCCGTTTTGGTGTTTGGTGTTTGGACAATTCACGAAAACGCAAACCGAGCCTTGTGGGTTACCGTGTCGTTGTTGGTGATTACCTGCCCTTGTGCCTTATCGCTTGCCACACCTGCGGCTTTAACTGCCGCCGCAGGCAATTTAGCATCGCAGGGTATTTTGGTGCGAAACGGCACGGCGATTGAAACACTGGGACAAATTTCTGATATTATTTTCGACAAAACAGGCACGCTAACAGTCGGCACACCTGCTGTGGTTGAAACCATTTTTTCAGGCAGCCTGAACGAGATAGAAATAGCAAATATTATCAACGCATTAGAACAACACTCCGAACACCCCATAGCCCACGCCCTAATGCAGCATTTCGCCCATAAAGCAGATAAAACTTTGACGGTTGAAAATACCATCAACACCGTAGGGCAAGGCATTTCTGCGAATATTGACGGCAAAATTTGGCGAGTGGGTAATGTCGATTTTGTCGCCCAAATAGCAGGGCAAGCACCTGAAAATATACAAAAAATCACACACGGCACGATTGTGGCATTAGGCAATCAAACAGGTTTTCAGGCAGCCTTTGTATTGAATGACAACATTAAAGACACGGCAAGCGATTCAATTAACTTATTGAAAAATATGGGTTTTCATTTACATTTATTAAGTGGCGACAACACCGCCGCCGTGAAAAACACCGCCGAAACATTGGGCATAGACCACTTCATTGCCCAAGCCAGTCCAGAAGAAAAACTTGCCTTTGTAGAAAGCCTGCAACGCAGCGGTAAAAAAACGCTGATGATAGGAGATGGCGTGAATGACGCACCCGTTTTAGCAGGGGCTGATGTATCCATTGCGATGTCGCAAGGGGCAGATATATCGCGGGACGGCAGCGATATTATCATTACCAATCAACAACTTACCGCAATACCCACAGCCACAAACTTGGCTCGCCAAACTCGCCACATTATTCACCAAAACATTATCTGGGCATTGTCTTACAACGCCATAGCCATTCCCATAGCCGCATTAGGCTACGCCAAACCCGCAGTCGCCGCATTAGGTATGGCATTAAGTTCGCTATTCGTGGTGAGTAATGCGTTGAGATTGTTGAAGAAAAAAGGGTAAGACAGTGAGCAGTTAGCAGTGAGCAGTTAGCAGTGAGTAGTGAGCAGTTGTTATGTCAAGCCTGTGGCTTGACTGATATTTTTAGATAACGCGTCGATTTTTCTTTCAGGCTGCCTGAAAGGCTTGTCGAAGCGTTATCTAAAAACAATCCGTTTTGCCGTCAGGCAAAACAAAACACTGTTATCAAACCTTTCCCTGATGAATATTCAAATACACCTGCAAATGGTGATAGGCGTGGTTTGTTATGCTATCTCGCCACAGGGTTTGGCGAACGGTTTTGGGTTCGTCAAGAAATTGCCACACAATCATCAACGCCCAACGCGAAACAAAACTGCCCTGCCCCACACGCACAGGCACGCCTTGCTCGCTATTATTAAAAAAAATCACCGCTTGCATATCGGGACGCACTTCAATTTTGCGAATAAAATTTTTGCGTTTTTCTGAATATTGATAATGAGCACAAAGCCAACTTATCAATAAGGGCATAACAATGATAATATATTGAAAATCAAAAGAAAATATAATAAAAACAATCGCACACAAATGCAATACAGCCACAATACTGTGTGCGATTTTTGATGATGAACATTCAACAATAAATGGGGACATAGTATTTAATTATTTTTTCAGGCTGCCTGAAATAATTTAATGCAATATCGTTTTTTAGGATAGGCTACCCGAATAAATCGTCTTCGCCGATTTATTCGGAGATTGTTTCGCCGTTCTATCGTACGGCTCGCAATGACGATTTTCCTGCACGGGAAGTGCTTTCAGGCTGCCTGAACGCCTTTACTCTTCATCATCATCTTCTTCGGCTTCCAAATCCACAACCATATCGTGAATTTCCACTTCAAAAAATGCCCAAAATGTTTCTATCGACATATTTTCGGGGAAATCGTCTTCGCTCATCACCCAAGATGACAGTTCTGCTTCCATAATTTCGGCATATTTTTCACCGATATACGCCATATTTTGTTCAGGCGTATCGGCTTCGGGAATAAGATAAACCGTAGGATTGGCACGCAGTTGTTCTAATGTCAGTAGCATATCGCCGTTTTTTTGGGCGATTTCATTCACCCATTCCAAACATTTTTGTGTCGGACGAATGGTTGCGGCGGCGGTGTCAATAAAAAACATGTGCATACTCCTGAATAAAAACGCCAACATTATAAAATATTTCAGGCAGCCTGAAACCCAAAAACAAATCTTTCTCAATTTTCGTTAGAATAATGCTTTTTTGTATGCAGGGAAAATGCGATGGGTCAGTTTAATCCGATGTTTGTAACCTTTGCGGTGTATTTAATCACCGTGTTGTTAATCGGTGTTGCCGCTTATTATGCAACGCATAATTTTGGCGATTATATTTTGGGCGGCAGGCGTTTGGGCGGCTTTGTTACGGGTATGTCGGCGGGTGCGTCTGATATGTCGGGCTGGTTGCTTATGGGCTTACCTGGTGCGGTTTATGCCGCAGGTTTGTGCGAAATTTGGATTGCCATCGGTTTGACCATCGGGGCATATTTAAACTGGCTGTTTGTGGCGGGGCGTTTGCGGACGCATACCGAATACAATAACAACGCTTTAACGCTACCTGAATATTTTGCTCATCGTTTTGGCGAATATGAAAAGGCGTTAAAGGTGATTTCTGCCACGATTATTTTGTTTTTCTTCACCATTTATTGTTCATCGGGCATTGTCGCTGGGGCAAGATTGTTTGAAAACTTGTTCGGTTTATCCTACACCCAAGCGATGTGGTTAGGTGCAGGAGCAACCATTGCCTACACCTTTATCGGCGGCTTTTTGGCAGTCAGTTGGACAGACACCATTCAAGCGTCTTTAATGTTTTTCGCCCTGATTTTAACGCCGATTATGGTGATTGTCGGCGTAGGCGGATTTAATGAAACGGCTGCTGCCATTCAATTAGCGGTAGAACAAAATGGCATTAAATACAACAGTTTATTGACAGGCACTTCTTTCATCGGCATTATCAGTGCGGCGGCGTGGGGTTTGGGTTATTTTGGACAACCGCATATTTTGGCTCGCTTTATGGCGGCAGAAAATGTGGCTGCACTCAAAAAAGCCCGCCGTTTCAGCATTATCTGGATGATTTTATGCTTGGCAGGCACTTGTGCCATCGGTTATGTGGGCATTGCTTACTTTATCAAACACCCTAATGCAGTAGCGGCTTTGGGTGAAAATCCCGAACGCATTTTTATTGTTTTTGCTCAATTATTATTCAATCCGTGGATTGCAGGCGTGTTATTGTCGGCAATTTTAGCGGCGATTATGAGTACTTTAAGTTGCCAGTTATTAGTCTGTTCGTCTGCGATTACCGAAGATTTTTACAAAGGCTTTTTGCGTCCGACAGCAGAACAGCAAGAACTCGTTTGGGTGGGGCGTTTAATGGTGCTGGCTGTGGCTGTTGTCGCCATTATTTTAGCCGCCGACCCAAATAACAGCGTAATGAAGTTAGTCAATTACGCTTGGGGTGGCTTTGGTGCAGCATTTGGGCCGATTGTACTGTTGTCGGTTTTGTGGAAACGCATTACCGCCAAAGGTGCGTTGTGCGGTATGTTAGTCGGTGCAATTACCGTGGTAGCGTGGAAAAGTCTTGGCACGCCGTTATATGAAATCGTGCCAGGCTTTATCGCTTGCGGCATTGTGGCGATTGTGGTGTCTTTGTTAGACAAACCCAAAGACGCTGTCGTGGAACGATTTATCGAAGCAGATAAAGCGTATAAAGCACAGTTGTAAGCAGCACTTTCAGGCAGGCTCAAAAAAACTTAACGCAAAACAAGCGAGTGTTTTGAATTTTCGTTAAAATAACGCTTTTATTCAGGCTGCCTGAAATTAGTTTTATGAAATCCATTACTCGTTTTCTTGCCATTCTTCACACCGTTTATGCTTATGGCTTGGCGGATTTAGTTCGTCTGCCGATAAAGTCGAAATTTTTGCGTTTTCTCACGCATTTTGTGCCTGTGCCACGCAAAATGCGAGACATTCCCCTGCCTGAACGCGTACGAATGGCGTTGGAGCATTTGGGACCAATTTTTGTTAAATTCGGGCAAGTGTTATCCACGCGTCCCGATATTTTGTCCCCCGCTTATGCCAAAGAACTGGCTCGCTTGCAAGACGATGTGCCGCCGTTTAACGGTGCGATTGTCATTCAAACCATAGAAAACGAGTTTGGCAAAAAAATTGACGACATTTACGCCGAATTTGATGAAACCCCTGTTGCCAGTGCGTCTATTGCCCAAGTGCATTGTGCTTATCTATTTGATA
>JAFWRB010000092.1 GCA_017508845.1 Neisseriaceae bacterium
AAGCGTTGATCGACTTCTTCGCGAGTCCAAGATAGGCGAATGGCGTTTTGGCTCATTTCCAAGCCCGATGTGGCTACGCCGCCCGCGTTAGACGCTTTGCCAGGTGCGTACAAGATTTTGGCTTTTAAGTATTGAGTAATCGCTTCGTTTGAAGACGGCATATTTGCCCCTTCGGCAATACATTTCACGCCGTTTGATAACAAGGTTTTTGCGTCTTCTTCGTTGATTTCGTTTTGCGTTGCACAAGGCAGAGCAATATCACACACCACACCCCACGGTTTTTGACCGTCAAAGTATTGAACGCCTTGTTCTTTGGCATAAACCGACAAGCGTTCGCGGCGAACATTTTTCAATTCAAACAAGGCTTGTAATTGAGCGTCTGTCATACCATTATCGCCAAATAATACAAAGCCGTTAGAATCAGACACGGTCAAGACTTTGGCACCTAATTCAATCGCTTTTTCGCAAGCGTATTGAGCCACATTGCCCGAACCCGAAATCACCACGCGTTTGCCTGCAAAACTGTCGCCGCGTGTGCCTAACATATTTTGAGCAAAATAAACCGTGCCGTAACCTGTGGCTTCTGGGCGAATCAGTGAGCCGCCAAATTCCAAGTTTTTACCTGTTAGAACAGACGCAAATTCATTGCGTAAGCGTTTGTATTGACCGTATAAGTAGCCTACTTCACGGCCGCCTACGCCGATGTCGCCTGCTGGTACATCGGTATCTGCACCGATATGGCGGAACAATTCAGTCATAAAGGATTGACAGAAACGCATCACTTCGCCGTCAGATTTACCTTTGGGGTCGAAATCCGAGCCGCCTTTACCGCCGCCCATAGGCAAGGTGGTCAAAGCATTTTTGAACACTTGTTCGAATGCCAAGAATTTCAGCACGCCCAAATCCACAGTGGGGTGAAAACGCAAGCCGCCTTTGTAAGGACCAATCGCAGATGACATTTGAATGCGATAACCGCGATTAACTTTCACTTCGCCTTGGTCATTCACCCAAGGCACGCGGAACATAATCACGCGTTCAGGTTCAACAATGCGTTCTAACAAACCGCAAGCGGTGTATTTGGGATTTTTTTTCAAGAATGGGTCAAGACTGGTGAAAACTTCTTCCACTGCTTGATGAAACACAGTTTGTTGTGGGTCGCGTTGTTTCACGCTGGCTAACAGCGTATTCAAATCGTAATTGGACATTGCTTGTTTCCTTTTAACAAGTTTGCAAAAAATGAAAGGTTTTGGGGTTTTTCCCCAATGTTGCAGTGCATTGTATCACTGCTTTTATAGCAGATAATTTTAATTTATTTTTATTTTAAGAAATTTTTATCAACTTAATAATTGTAAATTAAAATTTTAATTCTCGATTTCTTATTTTTATAGAATATTTATATAAAATAGCCCATTTTATATAAATACTAAAATTTTATGCTAAAAATAATATTAAAAAAGCATTTTTATTTCTTTAATAATGACTAATATACATTTTAACACCCTTTCAGGCTGCCTGAAAGCACTGCCCGTGCAGGGGGTTCATCATTACGAGCCGTGCTATGCACGGCGTAGTCATCTCCTGACTATAAAGAATGGCAATGCAAAAAATCTTTCAGGCTGCCTGAAACGCAAAATTTATTTCCGCCTTATCCTATTCAGGTTTATAATAATTAGTTTTTAAAACCGGTAACGCTTATCGGACAATTTAATTTGAGATAACATATTATGACTAAAAAAATCAAAAACATAGCCATTATTGCCCATGTGGATCACGGTAAAACCACTTTGGTTGATCAACTGTTACGCCAGTCTGGCACTTTTCGTGATAATCAGCAAATTGATGAACGGGTGATGGACAGTGGCGATATTGAAAAAGAACGCGGCATTACCATTTTGGCGAAAAATACAGCGATTGAATACGAGGGCTGGCATATTAACATTGTGGATACGCCAGGACACGCCGATTTTGGCGGTGAAGTGGAACGGGTGTTGGGTATGGTCGATTGTGTGTTGCTGTTAGTCGATGCACAAGAAGGACCTATGCCGCAAACTCGATTTGTTACCAAAAAGGCATTGGCTTTGGGTTTGAAACCGATTGTGGTGATTAACAAAATCGACCGTCCAGGTGCCAGACCGTCTTGGGTGATAGACCAAACCTTTGAATTATTTGATAAATTGCACGCAACCGATGAGCAGTTGGATTTTCCGATTGTGTATGCGTCTGGCTTAAACGGCTTTGCAAAACTGAATGAAACGGATAATTCAAACGATATGCGTCCGTTGTTTGAAACCATTTTAAAATATACGCCTGACCCTGCGGGTAGTCCTGACGCTCCTTTGCAGTTGCAAATTTCGCAGTTAGATTATTCTTCTTACACGGGGCGTTTGGGCATTGGGCGTATTCTCAACGGCAAAATCAAGGCTGGACAAACGGTTGCGGTGATGAATGAAGACAAACAAGTGGCACAAGGTCGCATTAACCAGTTGTTGGGTTTCAAAGGCTTGGAACGCGTGCCGTTAGATGAAGCCGCGTCAGGCGATATTGTCATCATTTCGGGCTTGGAAGACATTGGCATTGGTGTTACCGTGTGCGATAAGGATAATCCGCAGGGCTTACCTATGCTCACCGTTGATGAACCAACATTGACAATGGATTTTATGGTGAATACTTCGCCATTGGCAGGCACGGAGGGCAAGTTTGTAACCAGCCGTCAAATTCGCGAACGCTTGGATAAGGAACTCTTAACAAATGTGGCTTTGCGTGTGGAAGATACAGCAGACGCTGATGTCTTCCGTGTTTCAGGCAGGGGTGAATTGCATTTGACCATTCTGTTAGAAAATATGCGGCGTGAGGGCTATGAACTCGCCGTTGGCAAACCGCGTGTTTTATACAAAGAAATAGACGGTGTGAAATGCGAGCCGTATGAAAACTTAACCGTAGATGTGGAAGACAATACGCAAGGTGCGGTAATGGAAGAATTAGGCAGACGGCGTGGTGAGTTGGTAAATATGGAGAGTGACGGCAACGGCAGAACGCGTTTGGAATACAAAATTCCTGCACGCGGGCTTATTGGCTTTCAAAACGACTTTCTCACCATGACACGAGGTTCGGGCTTGATGAGCCATGTGTTTGACGAATATGCCCCAATCAAACCCGATTTACCAGGCAGACGCAACGGCGTTTTGGTGTCGCAAGAGCAAGGCGAAGCAGTTGCCTATGCTTTGTGGAACTTGGAAGACAGGGGCAGAATGTTTGTATCACCTGGCGAAAAAATTTACGAAGGTATGATAGTCGGCATTCACAGCCGAGAAAACGACTTGGTTGTTAATCCTTTGAAAGGCAAAAAACTCACGAATGTGCGTGCCGCAGGCAAAGACGAAGCCGTAACACTCACGCCGCCCGTGCAACTGACATTAGAAAGTGCGGTTGAATTTATTGACGATGACGAATTAGTGGAAATTACCCCACAAAACATTCGCTTACGCAAACGCTATTTAACCGAACTAGAACGCAGACGCAATTTGCGTAAAGAAGATTGATAAATTCCCCTGCACGGGAAGTGCTTTCAGGCTGCCTGAAAAATTAACAAACGCTATGTAATAAACCATTATATAGCGTTTTATTTTTTATTATCAACTTGTTAGCATAATCCGCCATTTACAGAAATAACCTGCCGTGTAATATAGCCTGATTGTTTGTGCATTAAAAAACGCACGGTATGGGCTATTTCTTCGGCTTGTCCCATTCTGCCCATAGGAATGGCTTTGAGAATTTCTGCAACAGGCACATTTTCGTCAATAATTTCTGTTTCAATTAAACCAGGTGCCACGCAATTTACCGTAATTTTGCGTTTGGCTAATTCCACTGCCAATGCTTTGGCGGCTCCAATTAGCCCTGCTTTGGACGCACTATAATTCACTTGACCACGATTGCCAATAATGCCTGATACCGATGAAATACACACAATGCGTCCGTCATCTCGGCGGCGAATCATTGGCATCATAATGGGGTGCAAGACATTATAAAAACCGTCTAAATTGGTGTGAATCACTTTATCCCAATCTTCATCAGAAAAAGCAGGAAAAGCGTTATCGCGTGTTAAGCCTGCATTGAGTACCACACCGTAATATGCTCCATATTTTTCAATATCTTGCGTTAAAATTTGTTTTACCTGTTCTCGGTTTGCAACATCAAATTGCAATATTCTGACATTTCTGCCCATTACCTTAATTTCTTCGGCAACTTTGTTTGCGTCATCAATTCTATTTCGACAATGCAATACAATATCAAAATCGTCTGCCGCTAATGCTAATGCAATCGCCTTGCCTATTCCACGAGATGAACCCGTAATTAAAATGGTTTTATTCATTATTTTTTCCTTATACTATTTTTCAGGCAGCCTGAAAATATTAAAAACAATCCTTTGAACAATTTCAAAAGGATTGTTTTCACGCAAAATCAATTATTTGCTTTTCTTTTCTGAAACTGCCCGATAGGCTTGGTCAGGGTGCGTTAACTCTTGCGGATAACGCAATAATAAGTGCCCACTATTGACCAGTGGCGTTAACGGC
>JAFWRB010000093.1 GCA_017508845.1 Neisseriaceae bacterium
GAAAAACAACCTGCACAAATTATCATCGAAGTACAAGGTGTGGGCTACGAAGTACATATTTCTATGCAAACCTACGCCGCCTTGCCCGAAGTAGGACAAAGCGTTCGCCTTTTCACACAACAAATCATTCGTGAAGACGCTCATTTGCTGTTTGGCTTTGCCGATAAAAGCGAAAAAGCGGCATTTTTACAATTACTGAAAGTCAGTGGCGTGGGAGCAAAAACCGCTTTGGCAGTGTTGTCCGTATTCGACAGCAACGCCCTATCCGCCGCCATTGCCACAGACGATGTACGCAAAATTTCCAGCGTGCCAGGCATAGGCAAAAAAACCGCCGAACGGCTGATTTTAGAATTGCGGGGTAAATTAACAAACACCGCCGCAAGCCTTGCCACAGCAAGCGTTGCAGACGAAGTTATCGAAACCCTAATGGCATTAGGATACAGCGAAAAAGAAGCACGCAACGCAATCAAAGGGCTACCTGAAAACGGCAACACCTCAGACGGCGTAAAAATGGCATTGAAAAAATTGTCTTCATAAGTTTTCAGGCAGCCTGAAAGAATAGATTTATGTCATCACAAAGAAAAATTTTTCGCATCATACTCGGCACGCTTTTGGTGCCTTTCTTTGGCGATATATGTATTTTATGGTTTTTTACTGAAAATATTTTCTTTTTTATCAATAAGTTAGATATATTTTTATTGTCTTTTGCAGCGGCATTTTTATGCGTGAGCATACCTACGCTTTTGGTGCGTTTGTGGATTGAATTTTACATTCAATCATTTGCCACACGATTGACGATTGCCTGTTTATTTGGCTTATTATTGGCAGTGTTGCTCACCAAACTTATGCCCATTGGCGTATGGTTTGCCGCGTCATTGATTGCCACAATCGGCACGGAATTGATTGTGGCGTTGCATTGGCGGTGTTTTCAGGCTGCCTGAAATCTACTTCTGCCGTTCTACATACGATGCGGCAAAAATGGCGATGATTAAGAAAAGCAGTACAGGCATTGCCCCTGCGACAAAGGGCGACATTCTGAATAATTCGGCGTAAAAACTGAAAAATCTACCCAAAAAGTGAAACCCCACACCCAAACACATTCCAAGAAAAATGCGTAAGCCCATATTGCTGTGGCGTGAAATCACTGGCGTAAATGCCAATGCAAGCAACACCATAGAGAATGCCCCCAATGGATAGAAAATTTTTCGCCAGCGAGCCACTTCGTAGGATAAGGTGCGTTGTCCGTTGTCTTTCAAATGTTCGATATACGCTCCCAATGCTCTGGATGACATTTGCTCTGGTTTGGCAATTAACACGCCCAATAAATCAGGCGTAATGGTGCTTTGCCATAAACGGTTTTCAGGCTGCCTGAAAACCGTTTTGTCGCTTGCTAATACGGTTTCTTGTATGTCGGATAATTGCCATTGTCCGTTGTCGATATGTTGTGCGGTTTTCGCATAAGTTAAACCGTTAAGACGATAGTCTTCGCTTAAATGATAAAGCGTGATGTCTTTGAGTTCGCCATTGGGCAACATAGTAGCAACTTGTGCCATATCGTTGCCCGATTTTAGCCACACGCCGCCGTCTTTTTTGAATACGGCGTTTTGTCCATTCAGAGCATTATAGGCAATCATTTCGGATTGTTTGTAAGCAGTCGGCAGCATTTTCTCGCCTAAAAATGCGTTTGCCGCCGCACAGATTAAGGCAAATACACTCAATACACCAATTATGCGTTTCATCGACATACCGCAGGCTCGCATCACCACATATTCGCTAGCAGCAGAAAGTCGTGTCAATGCAATCAATGCCGCCGTTAAAACCGCCACAGGGAAAATTTCATACACATACACAGGCAATCGCCACAGCATATAGTGAAAGAGTGTGGCAACCGTATATTGTCCTTTGCCGACATTGCCGCTTTCAGCAAGCATATCGAACACCGCATACAGGGCGACAAACGCCAATAATACGGAGAGCAACATAAAAAACAAGCGTTTGATGATATAACAGTCAATCAGTTTCATTATGCTGCCTTTTTACTAAAAATCAATGGGTTATCTCGGTATCGCAACAGCATAATGCCTGCAATCAGCATAATGATATGTGCAGACAATAAGCCGACCCAAAACGGCAGTTGTCCTGTGCCAATTTTGGTGCGTGCAAAGGTTAAAAGACTTTGATATATAAAGAAAAATATTGCCGCTAAAATAATATTATACGATTTGCCGTGTCGTGGATTGGAATACGATAAAGACAATGCCAATAACGCCAAAATAGGAATAGCAAGCGGCATAGAAATTCGCCACATTAACTCAGCGTGCCAGTCTGGATTGGTGCTTTGCCATAATGCTCGATTGCTTGCGGTGTGGCGGTCGGCATCGTCCTGCTCGATTTTGGGCGTAACGGCAATGGTCAAATCCGCCGTTTCAAAGCCCACTTGGTCAAAATCGCCACGCCCTGCCACACCCGAATAGCGGTTACCGTCTGTTAATTGCAATATGCGTTTGCCCTCATCGTCTTTCATTACGCCTGATTTGGCAAGTATCACAACCGTGCGACCTGTTTTGGCATCTTGCGTGCGAACAAATACATTTTCTGCCACACCTTTTTCTATATCGAAATGTCCGACAAAATAAACCGAGCCGTCCGAGCGTTGTTTGAATACGCCTTCTTCTAATAAGGATAAGTCTTGTTTTTGTTTCAAAAAGCCCGCAAACGATTTACCACGAGATTCTGCCCACGGTGCGGCGGATAAAGAAATAATGGCGGTTAAAATAACAAATGGTGTAATGAATACGCCAACAGGCACAAGCCAGCGTTTAAGCGATAAACCTGTGGCAAGCCACACAACCATTTCGCTATCACGCCAATAGCGGGCAAAGACGGTTAAAATGCTGACAAATGCCGTTAAAATCAGTAAAAGTGGCGTTAAACCCAAAACCCACACCGCAAGCATAGTGCCGATTGCGTCAAACGCCATACGACCGCCTGCCACGCGTCCCAATAGGTTGATGACTTGCGTAGAAATGAGAATAATCAATAAAATCAAAAATACGCCCACAGCAGTGAGTGTGAGTTCTTTCATTAATTGACGGCGATAAATCATATTCAAAAATCTTTTTATTTTTAATAAGTTATAACTTTCAGGCAGCCTGAACAATAATTTTTATTCATTCCCCAAAATGGCTATTCTGTAAAAAGCCCATTCTGTATTAAAATGCACGCATATTTTTAACAGGAATTTTAAACAATGAAATTTAGCATATCCACGAAAAAAAATCAGCAAACAAAAGCACAGGCAGAAGTTTTGTGTATCGGACAAGGCAGCCTGAAAGCCAAATCTTTGGCATTATTAGGCAAGAAAAACAATGACTTAATTGCCGCTTTGGCAACTTTGGCGTTAGACAACGATAAAAAATCGTTTCAGGCAGCCCCTGCGGTGGATACGCTGCACCGCATTGCTGCTTTTAAAGCAGTAGGCGATGATTTACCCAAAGTCTGCAAACCTTTTGCCGAATGGGTGAAAGCGGGTGATGAAGACGAAATTGTGGTGTATTTAGACGGTTTAGCAAAAAAAGACGCGCTGACTCTGATTCCGCACGCCATTCGTGCCGTTGCCGACACGGTTTATGCTTACACCGCCCAAAAAACACGCGACAACGAAGAAAACACGCAAGAACTTGTTTTTATTACAGAATACGCTAATGACAATGCGTTTCAGGAAGCTTTCACACAAGCAGTGGCTCTCGCTGACGCAATGAAATTTGCCAAAGATTTGGCAAACGCTCCTGCCAATATTTGTACGCCCGAATTTTTAGCAGAAGAAGCCGCCAATCGAGCCAAAAAAGCAGGGGCAACGGTGAAAATCTACTTACCTGCCCAAATCGAAAAATTAGGTATGCATTCGTTTTTATCGGTTGCAAAAGGCAGTGATATTGAACCACGCTTTATTGAATTGTCGTATAACGGCGGCAAAAAATCGGACGCACCGATTGTGTTAATCGGCAAAGGCATATCGTTTGATTCGGGCGGTATCTCGTTAAAACCAGGTGCGGGTATGGACGAGATGAAATACGATATGTGCGGAGCGGCTTCTGTGATTGCCACATTCTGTGCGGCGGCAGAGTTAAAATTACCGCTTAACTTAATTGCATTGGTTCCGACTTGCGAAAATATGCCGTCAGGACACGCCAATAAACCAGGCGATATTGTCAAAACCTTAAACGGTTTGACGGTGGAAATTTTGAATACAGATGCAGAAGGACGGCTTATTTTGTGCGATGCATTAACTTATGCCGAACGCTTCAAACCGCAAGCGGTGATTGATACCGCAACCTTAACAGGGGCGTGTATTATCGCATTAGGACACATTGCAGGCGGTGTAATGGGCAACAATCAAGCCTTGATTGATGAAATTTTGCAAGCCGCCCAAACATCAGGCGATAAAATGTGGCAACTGCCTTTATGGGACGAATATAAAGAACAATTAGAAAGCAATTTTGCCGATTTAGCCAATATCGGCGGCAGACCCGCAGGCACGATTACCGCAGGCGTATTTTTATCTTATTTTGCCGAAAAATACGCGTGGGTGCATTTGGATATTGCGGGCACCGCTTGGAAAAGCGGCGGCAAAAGTAAAGGTGCCACAGGCAGACCCGTGCCGTTGTTGTTAGAATATTTAATTGCGAAAAGTAAGCAGTAAATTATTTTCAGGCAGCCTGAAAATTTAATCTACCTAATCGACAAGGAGATTGCCACGCCTTGACTGCGTCAAGGCTCGCAATGACAGATTTTTTTTCAGGTAGCCTAAATGGATAGATTTTTTAAATGCTACACGGATTCGATTTTGCTCACGCAAAATCTTTAAAGAAAAAATTTATGGGAATTGCGTGAGCAATTCCGAATCCGTGTGGCAATATAAAAACAAATGTTTTTCAGGCAGCCTGAAAATTTTAATGGAAAGAGTGCCCCAAAAATGCCGCAAACCGTTTCGTTTTACACGCATATTAGCGACATACCTTCGTTTATTTGTCGTCTATTGCGAACCGTTTATGACAAGCACACCGATATTGCCGTGCGTTGTGCTACACCCGAAGAATGCCAATGGTTAGACCAACAACTGTGGGCGTTTGACGACAACAGTTTTTTGGCTCACGATGTATGGGCAGATAATCCGAATAGCACCGCTCCGATTGTGCTGTTTTCGCCAAATGACGACACCACGCCGTGCCACATCACAACTGTATTAAATTTATCAGAACAGCCGTGTTTGGAAGCCCATTTAACGCGTGTAGTCGAAATTGTCGGCAACGATGAAACCGCCCTTGCCAATGCACGACAACGCTTTCGCCTATATAAAGACGCAGGTTTTGTGATTGACCATAAGAAAATGCAATAGACAGTGAGCAGTTAGATAAAATAAATTTCAGGCAGCCTGAAAGATAATCTTATGTTTCAAAATCGCTTTTTAACCTTAAACGAAATTCAATTAGTGCAGTCCATTTTTGCCGATAGCATTGATTGCACCAATATCAAAATTTACGCCGTGCCGTTTGATTGGCTGAAATTAAGCACGGCAATGAGTTTTGGCGGACGCATTTATTTTCCACGCCGTTTTTTTTGCGATGATTTTACGCAACAAAACATGGCTATGAAACGCTGGTTTGTGCATGAAATCACCCATATTTGGCAGTCGCAAAACGGCTTTCCTGTGTTGTTTGCGGGCGTTTTAATTTTTCTATCGGGCGGCTATTTTGGACAAAAAGCCTATCGTTATCTTCATAAAATACACAAAAAAACATTCAATCAACTCAATATGGAACAACAAGCCGAAGTGATTGCTGACTTTTTTACAACAAATAACCCTGACGAAAAAAATCGCCTATTTTTCTTGCTTAAAGACTTTATTGCTCATCGTGATTGGGCAAAAAACCTGCCTAAATTTTTTACTTAAAATATATCATATTGATATATCAATTAAATTTATTTATTTAATAATCACTATCAATAGTATATCAGTAAATACTAATTTAGTTGTTTTCTTTGGCAATAATAGCAATATTTAATAACAAATAATCGGTTAATAGATTTTTGATTTATCTCAATAATGCCTATGCCTGAAATGCGTATAAAGACAAGTGCAGATTATCTGTATCACTCAAAAGAAAGGAACCTTACTATGAGTATTAAATCTCGCAAAGTTGTCTTGTCTGCCATTGTTGCTTCGTTGGCAATGAGTTCTGCGGCATTCGCAGACGCTGATAAAGACTTATTGGCACAAGCACAAGGGATTTTTAAACCCTTGCCTACTTTCGATGAAATGCAAAAAGTGAAAAAAGTAACTGATGCACAAATCAAATTAGGTCAAGCATTGTTCTATGACCCACGCTTGTCTGCTGACCAAGTGCAAGCATGTAACACTTGCCACAACTTGGCTACATACGGTGTGGATAACCAATCTTTCTCCAAAGGTGTTACTGGCGGCTTCGGCGGTCGTAACGCACCTTCTGTTTTGAACTCTTCTTTGTTTATCGCCCAATTCTGGGACGGTCGTGCCAAAGATGTGGAAGAACAAGCAGGCGGCCCAATGCTCAACCCTGCCGAAATGGCTATGCCTAACGAAGCAGCAGTTGAAAAAGTATTGCGTTCAATTCCTGGCTATCAACCCATGTTTGACGCCGCGTTCGGTAAGAGTGCAAACAATGTGAATTTCAAAAACGCTACCGCTGCAATCGGTGCATTTGAACGCACATTGCTGACTCCTACTCGCTTTGACCAATACTTGCGTGGCGATGTAAATGCTTTGAATAAAGAAGAAAAAGCAGGTTTGAAAGCCTTTATCGATGTAGGCTGCGTGGCTTGCCACACTGGCGTTGGTATGGGCGGTGACCAATATCAAAAATTCGGTTTGGTTGATGGTCCTTACTGGAAATTCACAGGCTCCAAAAAACCTGACGAAGGTCGCTTTGAAGTTACCAAATCTGACGCAGATATGAATGTATTCCGCGTTCCAGGCTTGCGTAATGTGGCTCGCACCTATCCATACTTCCACGACGGTTCTGTTTGGAGTTTGGAAAAAGCCGTTGAAATTATGGGTCAAGCACAGTTAGGTCAAAAAATGAAAGCCAAAGATGTGAAGAGCATCGTTACTTTCTTGAACGCCTTAACTGGTGAAGTATCTGCACAAGCACGCACAATGCCAATTCTGCCTGCCGCAGGTCCTAACACACCTCACCATGACCATCATAAATAAAGTAGTTGCGTTTCCCTAACTACGAACAAAGGCGACTTCGGTCGCCTTTTTTATACAGTGAGCAGTTAGTAGTAAGCAGTTGTTTCGTTTTGCCTTGTGGCAAAACAATTTATGTTTAGATAACGTTTCGATTTTACCTTTCAGGCAACCTGAAAGAAAATCAAAGCGTTATCTCAAAAATAAAACCGTCAAACCTGATAAGGTTTGACTAAGCAACTGCTCACCGCTCACTGCTAACTGCTCACTATTGAAATCTTAATCTATTTATCATTTATCTGTAATACAATGCCCTTTTTATGCTGCCTGAAAATATGATGAAAAAAATTTCACTACTCTTGGCATTCATGCTCACCGCTTGTGCCACGCAAACGGTGAATACGGAAATGTCGCCCACAATCAGCGACACATTTCGTTATTTGCCGCAAGGCGAAAAAAGCGATTTACGCGACTGGTATCAGGCTTGGCAAGACCCTGTTTTATCGGACTTAATTCAAAAAGGCGTGCAAGACAATTTCACCGTTCAGGCTGCCTTAAAGCGTGTAGAAGCCGCAAATGAATATGCTCAAACCGCCAAAGCCGATTTACTGCCCAAAGCAGGTGTGTCTGGTAATTTAGGTTATCAAAATATATCCGCAGATAACCCTTTGAAAGATAATCGATTTTTATCGCCTTTTGTACCCGAAAAAATGAAAATAGATGACGGTTTAATTGCTTTGGGTTTTTCAGCGTCGTGGGAGCCTGATATTTTTGGTAAAAAAACGGCGGACGCAGACAGCGTGGCATTTCAAGCATTATCATTGACAGAACAAACAGAATTTTTACAACAGGCGATTGCAGCAAAAATTGCGGTATTGTATTGTCAAATTGTGGCAAACGATAAATCGTTGCATTTAATTGATGAAAATATAAATATAATCAAAGAATTACAACGATACGCACAAGGGCGTTTCAATGCGGGTCAGACGCAAAAAGCGGATATTTTAGAAACGCAAATGGCTCTTGAAAAACTGCTTGCTCAAAAAACGCTTTTAATCACTCAAAGAGCCGAACAAGAACAGCAACTTGCGGTTTTAACAGGACAAAATCCGCAAAGTTTTGTGCTGCCTGAAAACCCAAACGCTTTACCCCAAACGCCCCCTGCTCCATCTGGTTTTGTGCCGTCTGATATTCTGCTTATGCGTCCTGACATTCGAGCAAAAGCGGCGGCGGTGCAAGCGGCGGCGGCAGGTGTTGCTTCTGCCAAAGCGGATTTATTGCCACGATTTCATCTGCAATTTTTGGGCGAAACGGGCAAAATCGGCTTATCCACAGACGGCATAGGCGTTCAGGCTACTTTATTTAACGCAGGCGTTGAATTGCCGATTTTTACCGCAGGTCGTATAAAGCACAATATTTCAGCCAAAGAAGCCGAATTAGAAGCGGCAATGGCAGATTATCAACAAGAAGTGTTAAACGCCTTGCAAGAAGTGGATACGGCATACCACACGCGGATTTTATTAGACAAACGCTCGCAACAATTAGACACGGCAAACACAACGGCAAAACAACGCCACAACGCCCAAAAGCGTTTGTTTGCAAATGGCTACGCCCTATACAACGAAGTTTTGCGAGCCAAATTAGACGAAATTGCCATTGAACAAGAACAAATCAATACAAATAGAGACCGCCATTTAAGCACGATTGCACTCTATCGAGCGTTGGGTGCAAAACCCGAATGAAATATTTTTCAGGCAGCCTGAAAAAATAATGTCAAGGTAAAGATAATGGACGAACAATATATTGATGAATTACAACAAGCAGAAAATGAATTTAATAAAAAGAATTATTCTGCCGCTTTAAATATCTTTTTTGAGTTAGCACATAAAAATTGTGTTCAGGCTCAATATCGTTTGGCACAAATGTATGAATTTGCACGCAGTGTCGAAGAAAATCCGCAACAGGCTTTTTATTGGTATGAAAAAGCCGCTCAAAATGGACACACTTTTGCACAACATAACTTAGCGTCAAGTTATGATACTGGTTATGGTGTGGAACAGAATGAAAAACAAGCCATTTTTTGGTATGAAAAAGCAGCCGAACAAGGTGATATGTTATCTCAAAGTATTTTGGGTTTTTATTATTTTAATGCTCTAAAAGGTGTTCAACAAAATGTAGAAAAAGCCATTAAATATTGGCAACTTGCAGTTAATTCAGGTGATGAACAGGCAGAAAAACATTTGGCTCTTGTTTATTTAGAAGGAAAATATATTCAACAAAATACTCAATTAGGTATGTCTTTATTAAAAAAATCAGTTAAAAAAGGAGATAATTATGCCTTACTTAAATTAGGTGAAATATGGGAAAAAGGTTTATATGGTTTGCCCAAAGAAGAAAAAAAGGCATTAGAACTATACAAACTATTTATTCAAGATGAAAATAATGAAGATAAATTTTATCATTCTTATAAATCTGTACTTTGTCGTATTGTTAAAATGTATATTGAAGCAAGGGGAGCAAGACGAAATTTAAAACAAGCGAAAAAATATTTATCTAAAATATATGAACATTCAGAAGAATATAAAGAACTGAAACAATTATTAAATAAAATGAGTTAATTTTATTAAAATTTTCAGGCAGCCTGAAACAGAGTTCAACGAACGCAGTGAAGTTAAAAAGGAATAAGCAAATGAAAAAATTAAAAAAAATCATTTTCCCCTTATTGATGATTGTTGCCATTGCAAGTTTTTTGGCATATCAAAAAATATCTGCCGATAAAAATAGGCTGCCTGAAAACATTATTGCGGGCAATGTGCGATTGGAAATGGGTCGCACCGATATTGCGTCCTTGTATGCGGGCAAAATTGAAGAAATTTTTGTGAATGAAGGCGATGAAGTCGTTGCTGGACAAGACTTGGTGAAGTTGGAAGATACGCAAGCGTCTGCCCAGTTAGCAGCGGCAACGGCGGCAAAAATGCGTGCCGAAGCAGCGTTATCCGCTCAAAAACAAAAACAGGCAAATGCACAATTAGATATGCAAAATGCACGAGAGTTATACAAAGAAAAGTTGGTTTCATCGAGCGAATTGAAAAAACGCCAAATTCAAGCCAAAGCGGAAAGTTCGGGCATAGACGCAGCAAATGCCGCCGTTGCCGAAGCAAATGCCCAAATTCTACGCATTGAAAATATCAATAACGATATGACGCTTAAAGCCCCGATTGACGGCAGAGTGGAATACCGCTTGGTAGATAAGGGCGAAGTGGTTGGAGCGGGTATGAAAATTGTATCCCTGCTTGACCCTGCGGATATTTCCGCTCAAATCTTTGTGCCAGTGGGAAAATTATCTGAAATTGCAGTCGGCGATGACGCACGAATCGTGATTGACGGTATGGACGCAATTTTTCCTGCAAAAGTGTCGTTTATTGCCAACCAAGCACAATTTACGCCCAAATATGTGGAAACCAAAAGCGAACGGGAAAAATTAATGTTCCGTGTAAAATTAGTCATTGATAAAGATATTGCTTTGAAATATAAACACTATCTTAAAGGCGGATTAACCGCAACGGCATATATTAGCACAAATAAAAATTTTCCAGAAAATTTGGCAGTAAAACTGCCAAAGGAATAATTTCAGGCTGCCTGAAATATGATAGATTATTGATGAAACTCGATTGGAGTGTAAAAATGATTTTTTCAAAAGACGATATTCAACAATGGAGAGAACTTGCCCCCAAAACTTTGAAGAAAAAAGCCGATGAAGAAATTGTGGCGTGGTTAAATAAACGCAATGAACAACAATTTTTGGATTTACAAAAGCGTCCTGCGGTTACGGCTTTACCTAAAAGTATTGGTCAATTAAAGCAATTAACAAATTTAACAATTACAGAATATGATAATTTAACCACACTTCCCAAAGAAATTGAAAAATTATCACAATTAGAAATACTGCATATTTTTGACTGCAAAAATTTCAAATCCCTACCAAAAGAAATTGGAAAATTATCCAAATTAAAAGAATTGTGTATTGTTAATTGCCCGAATTTTTCTATTTTGACTGATGAAATTGGGCAATTAGTTAATTTACAGCATTTGCATTTAAATTCGGATAATCTCATTCAACTACCACATACGATTGGACAATTAAGCAATTTGGAAGTTTTAGTTTTAGAATGTAAAAAACTTTCTCATTTACCCAAACAAATTGGACAATTAAAAAATTTAGATGGTTTATCCATTGTGTACAATGAAACAATAACCACACTCCCAGAAGAAATAGGCAATTTACATAATTTGCAAGATTTAGAATTACTTTTTTGTGAAAAAATAAATCACCTACCTGAAACAATTGGACAATTAAAAAAATTAACTACTTTGGATTTAAGCGGTTGCGAAGAATTAAAATCTTTGCCTGAAAGTATTAAAAATATTCCCCATTTAGATAATCTCAAAATAGGATTTAGCAGCTTACACCAAGCCTATATTGCAGAACAAGAAGAAAAACAAAAATCATTGGTTAAAATTTCTCAAACCGCATTATTATCCGCACAAGAAATTGCGGAATGGCAAGAGATTTTAATCAACGAATTAAGTGATAAAAGCGATAACGAAATCAATGATTATTTACTTAATTTACAAGAACTTCTCATTGGTTACAATCAATGTAAGCGTTTGCCTGAAAGTATTGGTAAATTATGCAATTTGCAATATTTAGGTTTGGGTTCTTGTCCTAACTTAAATACGCTGCCAGAAAGTATGAAGCAATTACCACAGTTGCAAAAATTATCTTTTGTTTCCTGTCCTGCTTTTACACATTTACCTGAGATAATTTGGCAATTAGAAAATTTGCAAGAATTATCCTTAACAAATTTGGCAATAACCGAAATACCTGCGGATATTCAACAATTACGCAATTTGAAATCATTAAGAATTTGTAGCGATTTCATTACTACGCTGCCTGAACAAATTGGCAAATTGCACAATCTGCAATCTTTAACACTTTTTCAATGTTCCAAATTAACCACGCTGCCTGAAAGTATTGGGCAATTAAAAAATTTGGAAGTGTTCATTTTATTTGCCTGTCATCATTTACAATCTATTCCCAAACAAATTTGGCAATTACACAATTTAGGCGGTTTGGTTTTAACACATTTAAAACATATATCAATATTGCCCAAAGAAATTGGACAATTAAATAAATTGGAAATGCTGAATTTAAGCAGCTGGAAATTTGAAACACTTCCAGAAGAAATTGGGCAATTAAAAAAATTACAACATTTGGAATTAACTCATTGTCGCAATTTAACAGCATTACCGCAAACAATTGGACAATTAAAAGAATTAACTTCTTTAATATTAGATGGTTGCGATAACTTAACAATGCTGCCTGAACAAATCGGTGAATTATCAAATTTACACGAATTGGCATTAGACGGCTGTTTTCGTTTAACTGCATTACCACAAAATATTGGTAATTTGCAAAAACTCAAAACCAAGTTAATCTTGCCCTGCGGCTTAAATAGTCTGCCAGAAAGCATAAAAGAATTGTCTTTTCTAATAGAATTAACGCTGTGGGTTGATGATAAACATTTGCAGTTAATTGATGATGTGGCTCGACTATTGCCTAATATCAATATATTACGCATTCGTGATGCAAGATTTTATTCTAATTGTTCATTAACTAAATTGCCTGAAAGTATTGGGAAATTACAGGAATTAAGAACATTAGATTTAGAAGAATGTAAGCATTTGAAAACTCTTCCTGAAAGCATTAAGCAATTAACAAAATTAAGAACTTTAAATTTACAATATTGTCCAAAATTAAAAGTTGAAAATGAACTTTTTGATGAATTAACAAATTGTAATATTTTGGGTAAATATAAAAAATAATCTTTCAGGCTGCCTAAATGACTTTTTGCCAAATGTAATGAAACAAAAAAATGAACACTCCCATTCTCACCATTTCTCATTTAACGCACCGCTATGGCAAGACTTTGGCGGTTGATGATGTTTCTTTGACGATTCATCAAGGGGCGACTGTGGCTTTGGTAGGACCCGATGGTGTGGGAAAATCTACGCTGTTATCTTTGGTTGCTGGCACAAAAAAGCGGCAGTCAGGTGAGATTGTTGTTTTGGGTAAAACGCCGAAAAATCAGGCGGATAGAAATGCTTTGGCGTATCAAATTGCGTTTATGCCACAAGGCTTGGGACGAAATTTGTATCCTACGCTCACGGTGATGGAAAATATCGACTTTGCCGCACGGCTTTATAGCCTGCCTGAAAATTTGCGGAGAGCCACGATAGACCGTCTTTTAAAAGCCACAGGTTTATTTGCGTTCAAAGAGCGTCCTGCGGGCAAGTTATCAGGCGGTATGAAACAGAAGTTAAGCCTGTGCTGTGCTTTAATTCATCAGCCTGATTTGTTGATTTTGGACGAACCCACAACAGGGGTTGATCCTTTATCTCGCCGTCAGTTTTGGGAACTCACCGACCGCCTGCGAAGCGAATTTCCGCAAATGACCATGATTGTGGCAACGGCTTATATGGAAGAAGCCGAACGCTTTGATTATCTTTTGGCGATGAATAACGGCAAATTGTTGGCCGCTGATTTTCGTGAAAATATTTTGCGTCAAACAAACAGTATCACGGTTGAAGACGCGTATCGCAGAATGCTGCCTGAAAAAACGGATAATAATCAAGGGCTTATTATTCCGCCTTTTGTGGATAGCCACGAAGAACCTGTGATTGTTGCTAAAAATTTGGTCAAACGCTTTGGCGATTTTATCGCTGCAAACAATGTTTCTTTTACGATTAAAAAAGGCGAGATTTTTGGCTTTTTGGGCTCGAACGGTTGCGGCAAAAGCACCACGATGAAAATGCTTACAGGCTTGTTAGAAGCCGATGAGGGCGAAGCCATTTTATTCGGACACCCTGTTGATACGGACGACAAAGCCACGCGTTGCCGTGTGGGTTATATGTCGCAAGCCTTTTCGCTGTATGAAGAATTGACGGTTAGGCAAAATTTAACGCTCACCGCAGCCATTTATCCGAATATTGCCAATCAAGTTCGTGCAAGCGTTCAAGACGCATTGCAACGATTTGATTTAATTCAATATGCCGACAGCAAACCTGCGGATTTGCCTTTGGGCATTCGTCAGCGATTACAACTTGCCGCCGCGTGCATTCATCGCCCAGAATTGTTGATTTTGGACGAACCCACATCGGGGGTTGATCCTGTTGCTCGCGATATGTTTTGGCGGCAACTGATTGAATTATCAAGAAAAGATAAAACCACGATTTTTGTTTCAACCCATTTTATGAACGAAGCGGCGTTGTGCGACCGCATTTCGCTAATGCACGCAGGGCAAGTTTTAGCCGCCGACACGCCTGAAAACTTACGACAACAGTTTCAGGCAGCCACATTAGAAGAAGCGTTTATTCAATGTTTGGAAGACAATGGAGCGAATGAATCTGCCGAAACCGCTTTTGATGAAATCATCGAATATACAGAAAATACGCATAAAATCAATAAGTTAATAGCGTGGTTTAGCGAAACTTTAACATTTGCACGGCGAGAAAGTTTGGAATTATTACGCGATAAAGTGCGTCTATTTTTTGCCGCCGCAGGTCCTTTGGTGATTTTATTTTGTGTCGCCTTATGCATTTCGTTTGATATAGACGAAGTGCCATTCACCGTTGCCGACCAAGACCAAAGTCAAACAAGCCGCGAGTTAGTGCAAGAATTTAAAAGTTCGCCCTACTTTATCGAACAACCCGCGTTAAATGATTTTAGCGAAATCGACTACGCCCTACAAAGCACGCCAGCACAATTAGTCATTGATATTCCAGCAAATTTCGGTAAAGAACTCAATGCTAACCGCAAGCCACAAATCGCCTACCACATAGACGGCACGCAACCTTTTACCGCCACAGCCATTAGCGGCTATATCAGTGGCATTTCCGCTACACATATCGCCAATATGCTGCCTGAAAAATCAGCCGCCATAACAACCATTACCGAACCCAGATTTATTTATAATCAAGAATTTAAAAGCATATACGCCATTGCACCAAGTGTATTGATGATGGCGTTACTGATGATACCGACTATGCTCACCGCAGTCGGCGTAGTGCGAGAAAAAGAGTTAGGCTCAATCTTAAATTTCTACACATCGCCCGTTTCAGGCAGCCAGTATTTAATCGGCAAACAACTGCCCTATATCGCATTAGGCATAGTCAGTTCCTTGATTTTATTATTCTTTATCATCTTTATCTTGGGCGTACCACTTAAAGGCTCACTTTTTGCACTTTTGGTAGGCACAGTGTTGTTTATCAGCGTTGCCACAGCCATAGGCTTATTCGTTTCCTGCTTCGTCAATACCCAAGTCGCCGCCCTATTTGCCGCAGGCATTTTGGTGATGATACCCAGCGTTAATTTTTCAGGAATGATATACCCAGTTGCCACATTAGAAGGCAGTGCGGCGGTGATTTCGCAAATCTTTCCCGCGTCGTGGTTTCAAATCATCAGTTTAGGCACATTCACCAAAGGCGTGGGCTTTACCGTGCTGTGGAAAATGTACGCCGTGTTAGGCTTACAGTTAATCGTGCTGATGACACTGTCAGTAAAATTGTTGAAGAAGTGGGAGAAGTAGTTTCAGGCTGCCTGAAAAATAATGGCATAATACTGCCTTGTTTTATTTATTCACGAACATTATGCAAACACTTGCTCCGCTTACTATTTTTTTGTTGATTCTCGCAGGTTCCTTTTCTGGCTTTGCCGCAGGTATGTTAGGCATTGGCGGTGGTGTGGTTGTGGTTTCGGCTTTGGTGTATTTATTTCACGGACAGTTTGGTGCGTCTGAATATTTACAGCACACCGCAGTCGGCACGGCGTTTGCGGTAATGGTTGTAACAGGTTTAGTCAATGTTTTTGCACAAAAAAAATCGAAAAATGTTGATTGGGCGGTGTGTCGTAAATTCGCTCCTGCCTTATTTTTAGGCGTGATTGTGGGTGCGGTTATATCGTCCGTATTATCAGGCAAGTTTTTACACATTATTTTCACAATATTTTTATATTACGCATCAATCAAAATGTTTTTATCAGACCCCAAACCGCATACAGTAAGCCCCGCAGGCTTGGCAAGCGTGGGCAGCGGCATTGGTTTATTTTCCAGTTGGGTTGGCATTGGCGGCGGAGCGTTAATGGTGCCATTTTTCCGCTATTGCGGCTTATCGGCTCATCACGCCATTGGTACATCGGGTGTTTTAACTTTTCCAGTAGCCGTGGCAGGTGCGGTAACAAACTTGTCAGCTGGATTGCATATTCAAAACACCATTCCAAACACCATAGGTTTTGTTTATGTGCCAGGTTTAATTGTGCTGTCTATTTGCACCGCCCTATTCGTGCCATTAGGCTCTTGGGCAAAAACCAAGTTATCACAAACCATACTCAAACGCTTATTCGGCGGTATGAATATTACGATTGCCATTTTAATGACCATTAAATTATTTACAATATAATTTTCAGGCAGCCTGAAATCTCCCAAAACAACCGTAACTGTCGCTTTTCTCGCCATTTTTGTCGATATTTTTACTCAAATATATACAAATATCTATCGCATTGTTATCATTGCCTTTTACTTTCAGGCAGCCTGAAAATTATAGGAATAATCATAATGAATGTTTTAGTCATCGGCAGTATTAACACCGATTTTGTAGTGGAAAGCGATATTTTGCCTGAATTAGGCGAAACCGTGTTTGGCAAAGATTTTGCAATGTTATCGGGCGGCAAAGGGGCGAATCAAGCCGTTGCCGCCGCACGACTTGGTGCAAATGTGGCAATGATTGCCGCTGTCGGCGATGACGAAATGGGCAGACGCGAAACCAAACTCTTAAAACAAGAAAATATAGACACCACAGGCGTTCATATTAAAATCGGCATACCGACAGGTGTGGCTGTGGTCAATGTGTCACAAGGCGATAACTGCATTATTGTGGTGAGCGGGGCAAACGTCGCTCTCACGGTTGATGATATTCGAGCCTGCCAAGACAAAATTTTGGCCGCCGATGTCATTTTGTGTTCTTTGGAAATTCCTTTGGAATGTGTGGTTTATGCTTGCCGTCAGGCGTATAAATATGGCAAACATTTTATCTTAAATCCTGCTCCTGCACAGGATTTGCCCGATGAATTATTGGCCACACCCACTTTGCTTACGCCGAATTTAATTGAATATGCTCAAATTTTTGGGCTGCCTGAAAACTGCCAAGCCGCCGATGTGGTGCATAATTTCAAACAATATTCACAAGAAAATATGTTGGTAACCTGCGGACGGCATGGCGTTTTGTATCATCATCACGGCTATTCGCAACGGCAGTCTGGTTTTAAAGTGGATACCGTAGATACCACAGGAGCAGGCGATACTTTCAACGGTGCATTAGCCGCCTTTTTCGATATGCCAAGACGCGAAGCCGTCCGCCACGCCACAGCCGCCGCCGCCTTATCGGTAACCCGCAAAGGGGCAAGAAACGGTATGCCGTTTATCGAAGAATTAAAACGGTTTATTCAAGAATATCAATAAGTTTCAGGCAGCCTGAAAACAATTTGGCAGGTTAAAAACCTGCCTACAATTTTATTTTTTCCGCATTTCTTTTTGCAATGCCTGCTTCGCTTGTTTTTCCTTTTCAATTTGCAAGGCAGCGGCAAACCATTCTGCCCATTTATCGGGCGTTTCTAATGTGATTTTGCCTATTGCTGATGAACGAAAATCCTGCAAAACAATTTCTGCAGCTTTTTGATAATTCACGCGATTACCCGATAAAACCGCACCACGCCGCTTGGCAATGTGCGTCAGCCATTCATCGTCATGCGTGTTCTGGTCTAATTCATTTGCCGAATAACGGTTTTGTAATTCTTTTAAGTAATTGTTTTTTAAGTAATAAATTAAATACAAGGCGACATCTTCTTCGTCCATAGCATTGCGACCCACAGAACCTGCAATCGCCAAATTGTAGCCTGCTTCTGGCACGATGATTTTTTGCCACAGCATACCAGGCGTGTCATACAGC
>JAFWRB010000094.1 GCA_017508845.1 Neisseriaceae bacterium
CTAACAGGCTACCGATAATGCCGACAATGGCAACCAAAGATGATGCCGCGTCTGACCTTGCGTGCCACGCATTGGCAATTAACAAACCTGAACGGGCTTTTTTTACCATGGCAAGCATATAGCGAAATAGGCTTTCTTTGGCGATTAAGGCGATTGCCGCAACCCACAGGGCAGTGTGATGAACAGGGGTAGGATTGGGGTGATAGAATTTCTGCACCGCCGCCCACACCATAACGCCGCCGCCTAATAACAACAACACCCCCAAAGCCAAAGACGCGGCGTTTTCAAAACGGCGATGCCCATAAGGGTGTTTGTCGTCCGCCGCCAGGCGGCTAAAATGCGTGGCAAAAAGTGCCACAATATCCGACAGTAAATCGGATAAAGAATGCACGCCGTCCGACACCAAAGCCTGCGAATGGGCAAATAAACCGACTGTAATTTGCATAACAGCCAAAGCCAAATTCACCACAACACTCGCCCACACACTACGGCGTGCGGTGCGTTCGATAAGGGCTTTGGGGTTTGTGCTGTTCATTTGAAAAAAGCGTTCAGGCTGCCTGAAAAGGTATTTACATTAGGACGCTATTTTAGCGTATTGTTGATGAATTTGGCGGTTTTGGGCTGCCTGAAATCAATGAGTAATCGCCTGCTACTGGTGTTTTATTCCATTTCTTCCACGACACACCGCAAAGGATAGCCTGCTTGGCGTGTTTCTTCATCGACTTGGTCTTTTTTGCTTTGGGCAATATCCCAAGAAAATACGCCACACACGCCGCGTCCTTCGTGGTGAATTTTCAACATCACACTTTCGGCAAGGCTTTCAGGCATATAGAAAATATTTTGCAAAATATGTACCACAAAATCCATTGGGGTAAAATCGTCATTCAGCAAAATAACTGCATATTGTTTAGGCGGTTGAACAATTTCCGTTACGGATTGTTCTTCAATATCTGTGGCAAATTGAGTCATTTTGTGTGATTTAGGTTTAAATAAACAACAAAAAACGCTGTATTCTACAAATGATTATTGACAAAATCAAACAAGATATACGAAAATTAAAAGCGTGTGATTGTTGTTATTCATCACTGCGTTTTATTTTTTTGGATAATCAACAAAAAACATACCATTTTTTAGTAATAAGTTAGAAAGAAAACTCAATGGCAACAGGTATTGTTAAATGGTTCAATGATGCCAAAGGCTTTGGCTTCATTACCCCCGATGACGGCGATAGCGATTTATTCGCCCATTTTTCCGCAATCAATATGGAAGGTTTTAAAACCTTAAAAGAAGGACAACGCGTTTCTTTTGATGTCATTACAGGTGCAAAAGGAAAACAAGCGTCAAATATTCAAAAAGTGTAAGATTACACCTTTGAAGATAACAAAACGGACACTTCAATGTGTCCGTTTTTTTGAATTATGCTACACAATTTTTTAACCGCATTTCATTTTTCAATTGGCGTAACCTTGCCCACAGTGTTTTTGCTGTTGTTTGGGCTATTTTTGCAACGCACAAACCAAATTAACGGTGCGTTTTCGCAAGCCGCATCGAAATTGATGTTTAATTGGGCATTGCCTGCCCTACTCTTTTTTGCGATTATCGAAAGCACGGTTGAATTTAGCGGACAAATCAAATTATTAGTCGCAGGCACGATTGTGGCTTTGATTTTATTTGGTGTAGCGGAAATCATCGCCAAATTTTATATTGAAAAACGCGACCGCGGTGTATTTGTGCAAGGCGTTTATCGCGGCAACACTGCCATTATCGGCTTGGCGTTTTGTGCCAATGCTTACGGTGCAGAAGGTGTGGCTGTGGGTGCGATTTTCACGGGTGCAATGACTTTGTTATACAATATTCTGGCGGTGATTACATTAAGTCGTTCATTAGAAAAATCAAATACTTCCGTCATTGATGTATTGAAAAGCATTATCAAAAATCCGCTGATTATCGGCATTTTATTGGCATTATTTTGCCGTGCCATTCATTTCAGGCTGCCTGAAACCTTATCGCAAAGCGGACATTATTTATCTGCCACTGCCCTACCCTTAGCGTTAATTTGCGTAGGTGCGTCTTTTGATTTTAAATCTTTATTCAAAATCAACGACTTTTCGCTGTGGGCAAGCATTCTTCGCGTAACCGTATCGCCACTTTTGGCGATTGTCATAGGCTTAGCGTTACACTTGCCGACAACTGTGTTTGGCGTGCTGTTTTTAATGAGTGCCACACCCGTTGCTGCCGCCGCCTTTGTGATGGTTGAAGCGATGGGCGGCAACAGCAAAGCCGCCGCCAATATTATCGGTATGACTACACTGTTTTCCATTGTAACCGCCCCAATTTGGATTACGCTGTTGCGATGGAAAGGGTTGATGTAATCGTATCAAAGCCGTGTCATTTATATCTGCCTGTTTATTGTGAATTATCGTATAATCGGCATTTTTCACCTTTCAGGCAGCCTGAAAGTGTTTTATAAAGGAATAAAAATATGTGTGGTATTGTCGGTGCGGTGCGTGGTGAAAAAAATGCGGCGGATTTTTTGATTGACGGCTTACAACGCTTGGAATATCGTGGTTACGATTCGTCTGGCATTGCTGTTTTGAACAATCAAGGCAAAATTCAACGCATTCGCCGTGTGGGGCGTGTGGCTGAAATGGCGAACGCGTGTCGTGCAGACGGCGTTTTTGGCACAATAGGCGTAGGGCATA
>JAFWRB010000095.1 GCA_017508845.1 Neisseriaceae bacterium
AGCCGCACGGTTGCGGAGATTGTGTTGTTGGACAACTTGGGGCGTTCTTATACTATTGCCGCCGCCGATATTCCAGGCGGACGCGGGGACGGCGTGCCGATTTCGTCCTTAATCGACTTACAGCCACACGCCCAAATCATCACCCTAATATCAGGGCTGCCTGAAAACCGATATTTGCTTGCGAATACAGGCGGTTACGGATTTATTTGTGCATTAGGCGATATGCTTTCCAAAGTCAAAGCAGGCAAAGTGCTGATGACATTGAACGATGACGAACAAATGCTTATCCCCTGTGCCGTGCCAGACGATTTCAGGCTGCCTGAAAACACAGACGACACAGTGGTAGAAAATGTTTTAGGCAGCCTGAAAGTTTTATTAGCCACAAGTGAGCCGAGAATACTTGCCTTTGACTTAACCGAATTACGGCAAATGAGTAAAGGTCGCGGCTTACAATTAGTCAATCTGCCCGATAAAGAAACGCTCACCCACATTATTTTAACGGATAAAGAAGAATACACAGTCGAAAGCACAGGTCGGCGTGGTGCAGTGCATATCGACACCTTGCGTCTTTTTGATGTGCTGAATAAAAGAGCCAAAAAAGGCAAACCCATACACCTTTCAGGCAGCCTGAAAGCGTTGAAAGTGGAACAAAAAAGTGCAGAAATGCCGTAAGATTTGATAAAAGCAAAAGTTTCAGGCAGCCTGAACGCATATAATGAGTACTTTGAAAAGGCATTAGGAATAATCTTTTATGTCTATATTTCGACAAGAAAGTTTTTCGGACGCCCTGTTTATCGAACGCGTCAAACGCAATGTAGAGTATCTGCCAAATTTAGTGGCAGTGATGCGGATTGCGATTGCGGTTGCGGTTTTGGTGTTTTATTTGTTGCAAAACAATAACAACACAGGCTCGGTGCATTTTGAACGCTTACCCCTGTTTGCGTGGGAGGGTGTTTATACTTTTTTTATTCTGGTTACGCTGTTTTTGCCACAGGTAAAAGCCGCTAAATTCAGAGGCATTTATCCGCTTGCCATTAACTTAATGGACATTTTTATGATTGTCCTTTTAACCCATTTGGCAGGCGGTGTGGAAACGGGTTTTGGCATTTTTGTTCTGCCTTTTATTGCCACTTCGTGTTTTACCACAGGCGGGCGAAATGCTTTGGCTTATGCGTCTTTTGCTACGATTTTGTTGTTTTTAACCAGTATCAGCCATTTATGGCTTACTGATGAATCGCAATCTGCTGTGCAGCAAGACATTATTGTGGCGGCGTTTTTGTCTTTGGCGTGCTTTTTTGTGGCGTTGATGAGTGCTTACGGTTCGGTGAATATTCGCCGTGCCTTAAATACTATTTCGCGTAATGAAGAGCAAATTGCACAGTTGAGCAACCTGAATAAATTAGTATTAGAACACGCCCAAGAAGGTTTAGTGGTACTCAATCACACAGGTAAAGTGGTGTTGTTTAATAATCAAGCCAAAAACTATATGCCTGATTTATTTTTAGACCACACGCTTTCCGATTTCGACAACATATTGGGGATATGGCAAGGGCATATTTATCAATCGTTTGATGAAATTTGCCATTGTTCGGGCAAGGAAATGCAAATTCACGCTGTGCCTTTAACCGAACAAGAACCGCCGTTATTGCTTTTGTCTATGCGTTCCAGCGAAGAAATTGACCGTGCCAGTCGCACCGACAAATTAGCGTCATTGGGGCAATTAACGGCAAATTTAGCCCACGAAATTCGCAATCCATTGGCAGCCATTAGCCAAGCCAATGAATTGATGTTAGAAAGTATAGCAATGGACGAAGATTCGCCTTACACCACTTTGGCGAATATGATTGGTCATAATGTTAAACGCATTAACCGTATGGTGCAGGAAATTCAAGCCGTCAATCGTAGCGACCGTTTAGACAGAACCTATATTCAAGTCAGAAAATATATGGAAGAATATCTGGCGGAATTTATCATATCGCACCCTGACGCACAAGGTTGTTTGGATATTCGCACCGAATGCGATGAGAGCGTGTATATTTATATGGACGATGGGCATTTGCACCAGATTTTGGACAATCTGATGAATAATGCGTGGAAATATTGCGATAAAGGTGAATATGCCATTCAGGTTGCCACACGATTAAAAAGCGAAACCCGTGAATTGGTGATTGCCATTGCCGACAATGGTCCTGGGATACCCAAAGAAAACGAGCAACGCATTTTTGAACCTTTTTTTACCACTTCAAGTGAAGGCACGGGTTTGGGCTTATATGTTGCCCAATCGCTTGCCATGGCGAATAATGCGGTGTTACGCTATCGTGGCACCTTGCGTAAATTTGAATTGATTGTGAAAGCGGAATTAAGATGAGCGATTTTAAATTACAAATGCAACACCCTGTTTTGGTGATTGATGACGAAGCCGATTTGCGGGCATTGCTGCAAATGTCTTTAAGCAAAATGGGTTTGCAAGTGGAAACCGCCGCAGGTGTGGTTGAAGGCAAAAAGAAATTGTCCGAAAAAACCTACGATTTGGTTTTAACCGATATGAAAATGCCAGACGGTAATGGTTTGGAAGTAGTTGAATTTGTTGCAAAAAATTCCGATACGCCGATTGCAGTGATTACCGCTTTTGGTAACCCCAATCAAGCCGTGCAAGCGATGAAAATGGGGGCGTTTGATTATATCGCCAAGCCCGTAACGCTGGCTCAATTACGCACTTTGGTGAAATCTGCCATCAATGTGGATATACCGCATAAAGTCAAAAAGAAAAAAGAAACCGCACCTGCCGCACCCGTTGCCGAAGAAACAATTCCACAAGGCACGCATAAAGCGGCTTTAACCCGTGCCAAAACCGCATTAGCAAAAGCCAAAGCCGAAAAACTGATTGCAGACGGCGAAGATATGCCGCCTGAAAACACACCACGCCAACGCTTGTTAGGCAATTCCGAAGCCATGCAAAATGTACGCACCTTAATTGCCAAACTCGCCAAATCCGATGTTTCGGTGTATATCACAGGCGAATCAGGCACAGGTAAAGAACAAGCGGCACGCAGTATTCACGAAGCGTCTCATCGAACGCACGCCCCATTTATCGCCGTCAATTGCGGTGCTATTCCTGAAAACTTAATGGAAAGCGAATTTTTTGGCTATAAAAAAGGCAGTTTTACAGGAGCAGATTCTGACCGAGACGGCTTTTTTCAGGCAGCCCATAACGGTACGCTGTTTTTAGACGAAGTGGCTGATTTGCCACTGTCTATGCAAGTTAAATTGTTGCGTGTGATTCAAGAAAAAGCCGTTCGCAAAATTGGCGAACACATTGAAACGCCTGTGAATGTGCGGATTATCTGTGCTACGCATAAAAACTTGGAGCGAGAAGTTGAATCAGGACGATTC
>JAFWRB010000096.1 GCA_017508845.1 Neisseriaceae bacterium
AATCTTTATCGAAGCAGGCTTTGAATGGCGAGAACCAGGTTGCTCCATGTGTTTAGCCATGAACGCCGACCGCTTGGAGGCAGGCGAACACTGTGCTTCCACTTCTAACCGCAACTTTGAAGGACGACAAGAAGCAGGCGGCAGAACGCATTTAGTCAGCTCCGCTATGGCAGCAGTAGCCGTTACTGGGCATTTTACTGATATGAGAGAATTGATAAAATAATCCTTTCAGGCTGCCTGAAAACCACTTTTTAATAAAGGAAAACAAGATGATAGCCAAAGAAATTTTTGACGACATTGCCGCAAAAGTGAGCGGTGTGATTTCTGATAGTCCATTGAAAGATGTGGAAAAAAATGCCAAAACAGCGGTAACGGCAGCGTTATCGCATTTAGACTTGGTTACGCGTGAAGAGTTTGATACGCAACAGCAAATGATTGAACATTTGCTCGCCGAAATAGCAAATTTGCGTGAAGAAATCGCACGCTTAACACAGCAAGCATAAGGCAAATAAACGATGTCGTTAGCGGTTGTTTATTCTCGGGCTTTGTCGGGTTTGAATGCACCTTTGGTTGAAGTGGAAGTGCATTTATCGCGTACAACCCTGCCTGCGTTTAATATCGTGGGGCTGCCTGACACCGAAGTCAAAGAAAGCCGCGACCGTGTGCGGGCGGCAATTTTGCAGTCGGGTTTTGATTTTCCTGCAATGAAAATCACCGTTAATCTCGCCCCTGCAGAACTGCCCAAAGAGTCTGGACGGTTTGACTTGCCGATTGCCATCGGCATTTTGGTTGCGTCTGGTCAAGTTTTGGGCGAAACGCTTTCGCAATATGAATTAGCGGGCGAACTAGCTCTAACAGGGGCTTTGCGTCCTGTGCGTGGAGCGTTGAGCATGGCAAAAGCCGCACAAAGCGACAACAGAAATTTTATTCTGCCGATTGACAGTGCGGCGTGGGCTGCGTTGGCGGATGAAATCGACATTTACGCCGCCAGTAGTTTATTATCGGTTGCCGCTCATTTGAATGGCTTGCAAACCTTGCCCAAAGCAACACCCTACCCTTTGCAGGACAACGCTTATCAACTGCCTGATTTGCGTGATGTTAAGGGTCAGCACACCGCACGCTACGCTTTGGAATTAGCGGCGGCGGGCGGTCATAGTTTATTGATGATGGGTCCGCCTGGCACAGGCAAATCAATGCTCGCACAACGCCTGCCGTCTATTTTACCGCCCTTAACGCCTGATGAAATGTTGGACAACGCTGTATTAGCGTCCTTAACAGGCAATGCCAATATGGTGCATTCGTATTATCGACCGTTTCGCAGTCCGCACCACAGTGCGTCTGCGGTGGCGTTGGTGGGTGGCGGTTCAGACCCCAAACCTGGTGAAATTTCCTTAGCCAACAACGGCGTATTATTTTTAGACGAACTGCCCGAATTTGACCGCAAAGTATTAGAAGTGTTGCGAGAACCATTAGAAAGCGGCGAAATTCACATTTCACGAGCCGCACGATACGCCACTTTTCCTGCGAAATTTCAATTAGTTGCAGCAATGAACCCTTGCCCGTGTGGTTTTTCTGGACACGCCACACGCCGCTGTCGCTGTTCGCAAGAGAGCATTAACCGCTATCGGCAAAAAATTTCAGGACCATTATTAGACCGCATTGATTTAGTCATCGAAGTACCGTCTTTACCAGCGTCCGATTTAACCAATGCCGTTCTTGGCGAAGACAGCCAAACCGTGCGACAAAGAGTTTTAACCGCCAGACACCGCCAAATAGAGCGGCAAGGCAAAACCAACGCCGCCTTAAACCCCACAGAATTAGACACGCAAGCAAAAATCGAAGCGTCCGCCCGCTCGGCTTTGGGCGAATTATTAGAACGGCTCAACCTTTCCGCCCGCAGTTTTCACCGCATACTACGCGTCGCCCGCACCATTGCCGACTTATCTGATGACAAAATGGTTAATAAAAACCATATTATGCGTGCGGTAAGTTTTAGACGCAGTTTAGATGAAAAATAGTTTCAGGCTGCCTGAAAGCCCCTGCTGTCATTACGAGCCTTGATGAAATCAAGGCGTGGTAATCTCCCTACTACTTCGAGTGGCATTGCAAAAATAATTTCAGGCTGCCTGAAAATAAAATCAAACGGCAGCAATAATCGTTTGCTTCGTTTTTCAGAGTAAGAAGATTGCCACACCGTGCATAGCACGGCTCGCAATGACAGTAGTTTTTTTTCAGGCAGCCTGAAACTTATATCGTCACAGAGAGCGAAGCAATCTCCCAAAAATTCGATAGGATTTTTGGGTTAGCATATGCAGATACAACAGCAATGCACAATATTTTTCAGGCTGCCTGAAAAGTTGCATTAACCACAGGAGTAACTCAAATGAATGTCCCCAAATCCATTCACAAATGTTTGCTTAGCATGGGCTATCGTTATGTCGGGAATAAGGAATACTGGAAATTTTTGCCCGACAAGCCTGTGGCACAAAGCGTCATGTTTAATGACCAAGAGCGTTTTAATGAAAAAGAAGACACTTACGAGCAAACTTTCTGTTTGGATTTATGTATCTGGGTTCCACGAGGTGATATTGACAGTTTTACAACCGTAAATCAGTACCATCGTTTGTGTTCGGACGGCACAATGCAGAAAGAGACAAATGTATCATCGGTATCCTATCTACAAGGTTTTCGTGCAAACGAAGACGCACAAGCGGTTGAAGTCATCAGGGCAAATTTAGAGCGTTGTATGGCGGAATTGCTGGATTATGATTACTGGTTAGCATTGATTGATTTTCAGGCAGGCATATCGTCCGCATTGCCTGCCAAATATGCCCATCTGCAAAGCAATTACACCAAATCGGTTCTGCCAAAGGGCTATCCGCACCCTGTCCATTTGTCGCCTTTTTCGGAAACTTATCAACAAATTCAAGAAATTGAAAAAAATGACGCGCTCATGCAGCAAATCAAGGATTTTGTCAGTGGCAAAACCGACACGATACCTGCCGAATTAGCATATGCCGCTTTTTATTACGAATATCGGCATTGCAAAAAAATAGTGCGTGTCGAAATTGACGAATTTGGTGCCAGCGTTACCGATAAATGCTACTACCTAATGCTGGTTGAACGCTATGATGAATTGCGGCAATTCGTAGAGCAATTTCCATTTCCTGAAAAAGGCGGTTTCAATCCAACCTATCGCCGTCCGACTTATCGCTATATGTTAGCCTGTGCCGAGAAACGCAAAATTTTGCTTACAGACGAAACCCGTCTATGGGCAGAAAAGAAAAAATTAGTTACTCCAAACTCGTGGGAAAGCGTGCCATTAAGCACTTTTTTAGATAAAGACAGCGAGCAAAATCAAGAAACGGCAACCATGCCAGAAAATATGTACGCCCTGTTTTTTAGCAAAAAATCAGCATTGCAGTCGTTTGTGCAAACCCGCTTTGGCGTAGAACTAACAACAGCACAAGGCGAAAAAGTGGCGGACGCATTAGACGCTGCCGAAGTCGCAGAGCAAACCGAGTTTGTCGTGCGTTCGCCACAAGGCCGCTGGTTTGTGCTGTTGGGGGCGATTGAACAATCGTTTGATGACGGCGAAGACAAACTCACCACACAACTTGCCCAAGCCAGCGAAAAAGCCGAAGTGCTACTGATTGCCAACGAAGACACTTCGGGCAGCCTTGTGTTTGAATACCACAAAAACGGCAAACTCAAACGCCGCTGGCTGTGTTCAGACGGCGAAATCGAAAGTGTCGGCAAAGCCTTAAACGATTTAGACAAACAATCGTTTATCAGCAAATTCGACGAAGAAAACGGCACACCTGACACCGATATTTTAGTGGCAATGGCTGAAAAAATAACAGGATTAAACTGGGATACACTGTCAAAAACAGGAACGGTTTATAATATAAAATAATTTTCAGGCAGCAGACAAGGTTAAAAAATGAATATTCACGACATTAAAATTATTGCCAAAAAAATCGCTCAATA
>JAFWRB010000097.1 GCA_017508845.1 Neisseriaceae bacterium
AAACTAATTTTTCGTAAATTTTAATCTGATAACACATTATTTTTAATATAAAATATATCTTTCAGGCAGCCTGAAACCTAATATAAAGGAACAAACCATGACCATTATTGCGATTGATGTTGATGCACAACGCACATTTTCGCCTTTGTGTCCGAACGAATTGCCTGTGGCAGGGGGCGATGAAATTGTTGAAGAGTTAAATAAACAAGCCCAGTTAGCCGATTTGCGTGTGATGACCAAAGACGCACACAGCCAAAATGCCGTGTGGGCAGTGGAAACGGCTGAACAATCGTTACAGCCCTTAAATTATGCCAATGCGGATTTAACATGGCGGCGACACGCCGAAGTGGGCACAGACGGCTTTGAATTGCTGCCACAACTGCCGCACCCAACTGAATACGATTTTTTGGTGTATAAGGGCGTGGAGCGTGATATGCACCCTTACGGAGCGTGTTTTCACGACTTGGCAAATACCATTAGCACGGGGTTGATTGAATGGTTGCGAGATAAACAAGCCCAAACCTTGATTGTCGGCGGCTTGGCAACCGATTATTGCGTCAAAAATACCGTGTTGCAGTTGTTAGATAACGGCAAATGGCAGGTTTATCTAAACTTGGCAGCGTGTCGCGGCATTAGCGATGACACCATTGCGGCGGCATTAGCAGAAATGCAACAAAAAGGAGCCGTCATTTGCCAAAATGCAGCGGAAATTAAGGCGAAATTAGGGAAGTAAAACCTTTCAGGCTGCCTGAAAATTATGGATAATCACAAATTGCCAATGCTTCTAAAATCGGCTGATTGCTTGGCAGAATAGGGGTAACGGTGATGTTTTTGGGGTTTTGCCAAGCAAATTGTTGGTTTTCGCGTGCTTGCAACTCGCCCTGCCAGTTGCCGTTTGCCACTTGCCAAAAATTCACTTGAATAATGGCGTTTTCTCGTTCAACCGTGAGCGTTTGCCAGTATTGTGCATCTATAATGTGCAAACCTGTTTCTTCTAATAATTCGCGTTGCAAGGCGGCAAAGGGCGTTTCGCCTGTTTCGACTTTGCCGCCTGCAAATTCCCAAAAGCCTGCGAAAATTTTGTCATCGGGGCGACTGGATAATAATATTTCGCCGTTTTTGTTAAAAACAATCGCGGCAACTACTTGAATTTGTTGTTTTTCTTTCATTCTTCTGCTACCACAAATGCCGTTGCATAATCTTTTTCATCGCTAATCGATAAATGTAAGTTTTTGATATTTTTATCATTCAGCCATTGTTGTAATTCATCGGTCAATGCAAAATAAGGAGCGTTGTGTTCGTTATGTAATATGCTGATATTATTCAAAAAAATAGGCTGCCTGAAACCTGTTCGCAAGGCTTTGGCGAATGCTTCTTTGGCGGCAAAGCGTTTGGATAAAAACGCCGCTTTTTGTGTATCTTTGCATTTTGAATAATCGTCCCATTCTTGGGTAGATAAAATGGCACGAGCAAAATCATCGCCCGAACGCTGCCATTTTTTTGCCATACGGCTGATTTGTACTATATCTGTGCCTATGCCGTAAATCATCTTGTGTTCCCTTTAAAAAACCTTTCAGGCTGCCTGAAATACCGTTTATCCTTTAAAAATATTCGTTCAGTCAATATAAAGACGCTATTTTTCACCAAATATTGTAAAATAAGCAAGTTTTGGGCAGGCTAAATTTGTTTTTTAGGCTGCCTGAAATAAAGCATTCTCAATAACCATCTGAAATTTCAGGATAAATAATATGATTAAAATCGCCATTAACGGTTATGGCCGTATCGGACGACAAGTTGTCCGTGCTATTTACGAATACAATTTGCGAGACCAGTTTGAAATTGTGGCAGTCAATGCCTCTGGTAGTTTGGAGACAAATGCCCATTTGACGCAGTTTGATACCGTTCATGGTCGCTTTAATGCGACTGTGGAACACGATGCACAGCATTTAATCATCAACGGCGACAAAATTCCGTTTTTCTCTACCCGCAATCCTGCCGAATTGCCTTGGAAAGATTTGGGCGTGGATTTGGTGATGGAATGCACAGGTGCTTTTACTTCCAAAGAAAAAGCCTCTGTTCATTTAGCAGGCGGTGCGAAAAAAGTGTTGATTTCTGCACCAGGCGGCGAAGATGTTGATGCTACTGTGGTGTATGGTGTGAATCACAGCGTTTTAACGCCTGAAATGACTGTGGTATCGAATGCGTCTTGTACCACAAACTGTTTGGCTCCTGTGGCAAAACCCTTGCAAGACAAATTAGGTATTGTTAAAGGCTTGATGACAACCATTCACGCCTTTACAAATGACCAAGTTTTAACCGATGTGCGTCATAAAGATTTACGCCGTGCAAGAAGTGCGGTGCAAAATCTTGTGCCAACCAAAACGGGTGCTGCCAAAGCAGTCGGCTTGGTTTTGCCTGAACTCAAAGGCAAATTAGACGGCTTTGCGGTTCGTGTGCCGACTATCAATGTGTCTATGGTTGATTTAACTTTTGAAGCCGCATGCGATACAACGGTTGATGAAGTCAATCAAATTATGAAAGAAGCAAGTTTAGGCAGCCTGAAAGGCGTTTTGGGTTATAACAAACTGCCTTTGGTATCAGGCGACTTTAACCACTGTGCCACAGCGTCTATTTTTGACGCAACCTTAACCAAAGTTTCCAATGGCAACTTGGTGAAAGTATTGGCGTGGTATGACAACGAATGGGGCTTTTCTTGCCAAATGTTGAATACTGCCCGTGCTATGTTTGGTATGCCTGTAAGCCCGCTTTAAGAATAAAAGGGTATAACCGCCAAAATGTTGTAGGAGTAAGTATCGTGAAATTGTTATTAAATATTCTCGCCTTGTTGTTGTTTTTTGGTGCGTATTTTTTAACGCATGATATTTTTATTGCCACCATTTTGGCGGTAGTCGCAGGCATTATTCAAGCGTCCATTACTTTCTTAATGAAAGGCAAAATGGACATTATGCAATCGGTAAGTTTAGCCCTAATTATTATATTTGGCGGACTGACTGTTGTTTTACAAAATGACTGGTTTATTAAATTTAAGCCTACGGCTTTATTTTGGTTAGTGTCCTTATCTATGTTATTTGGTAGTTTAACCAAAAAGAACATTCTGCGAGCCATTATGGGTAAGGAAATTAAACTACCTGACCACATTTGGAACGAAATGATGTGGGTTTGGACAGTATTTTTTGCCTTGTTAGGTGCGTCTAACCTGTGGGTTGCGTGGAATTTTTCTACCGACACTTGGGTTACTTACAAAGTATTTGGCGTAATGGGTTTAATGGGGTTATTCTTTATTGCCCAAGCGGTGTATATGCAAGGTGTTCTAAATGATATGGAAAAACATAAAAAAGCCCAAGAAGAACAAACGGCGGTTCAATAAATAGTGAGCAGTGAGTAATTGGCGGTTATTTGGTTTAAAACAATTTGTTTTTAGATAATGCTTTGATAAACTTTTCAGGTTGCCTGAAATTTCTAATGACACACTGTCTATTAAAATTAATGATTGACAAATAGATTAAATCGCCGCACCATAACACCTTTTTACGCATTTGGGAAAACACACTGATTGAGTATTTCTGCCGCAGGTAGAAATGAATTTTAATTTTCACACAAAGGATATAAAGATGAAAAAAACTTTATTGGCAATCGCTTTAATGGCAAGTATGGCAGGTGTTTCTGCTAAAACTGTGGTAACGGTTAATGGCACTAAAATTGATAGTGCCGTAATTGACCGCCAAGTTTCTGATTTAAGCAAACAAAGCAAAGGTCAAATTAAAGACAGCCCTGAATTACGCGAACGCTTAAAACAAGCAGCAGTTGTACATACCGTGATTGTGCAAGAAGCCAAAAAACGCAAATTAGACGAAACGGCTGAATACAAAGACATTATCAAACGCACCAAAGAAGAAGCCGATAAACGCGGCGAATCCAAAAAACCCGCATTCAAACAAGACTTTGAAGACTTTAAAGAAAACTTGTTAGAACAAGCCTTTGCGGTTGATGTCTTGAAGAAAAACCCTGTAACCGAACAAGATGTGCGTAAAGAGTATAATCAAATCAACGACTTCTATAAAGGTTCGCAAGAAGTGCAAATTGCTGAAATCGTAACCAAAAGCGAAGCAGATGCACAAAAAGTATTGGAAGAGTTGAAAAAAGGCAAAAAATTTGTTGATGTTGCCAAACAATACACGATTGACGAAGTCGGCAAAAAAAATGGCGGTATGCATCAAGGTTACATCAATTTGAAAGATATGGAAGTGGGTGCCCCCCCTTTGCATGCTGCTGTTAAAGACCTAAAAAAAGGCGATTACACCAAACAGCCTATGCAAGGCACAAACAATATTTGGGCCATTTTCTCTGTACAAGATAAACGCCCAGCCAAAGTGCCTACATTCGAGCAAATGAAAGACGCATTGACAGCCCAATTAGAAGGTCAAAGGGTGGATCAAGCCGTTGCGAATTTGTTAAAACAAGCCCAGATTAAATAGTTTTGAGTTAAAAATATGAAAATCAAACCCTTATTGTTTGTTTTGGCAAGTGCTACGGCACTTGCCGCTTATGCTGCTGACACCCCAAAAATTGATGATGCACGCGTCAATTTAGTGATTGAACAGTATGAAGCCACAGGCGGTAAAGTGGCTCCTGAACAAAAAGCCGAAGTGCAAAAACAGGTTTTGCAAGAATTGCAACGCTCGGAAGTGCTGAAAAACGCTGCTTTGCGGGCTGGTTTGGATAAACAGCCCGAAGTGCAATTAGCACACCAAAATTTTGAAGCCCAATTTTATGCGGCTCAATATTTTGAGCATTTGAAAAAAAGCGTTACCGTGAGTGAAGACGAATTGCGTCAAATTTATGCACGCTTGGGACGCGAAGTGAAAGTGCAAATGGCAGCGTTCAAAACGGAAGAAGAAGTCGTTTCAGCCCAAGACAAATTGCGTAAAGGTATGAGTTTTGGCGACTTAATTGCGTCTTTGCCTGAACAACCTGCATCTCCGCCTGATTTTATCAGCCCACAAATGCTGCCGCCTGAATTTGCCACTGCATTAGACAATATGGATAAAGGCAAAATCACCGATACAGCGGTGAAATTTCAGAATATGCTGTATTTGTTAAAAATCACCGACACCCGCAAGGGCAACCGCGTTCCTGCATTCGAGCAAGTTCGTGAGCGATTAGAAGCCCAACGCAAAGATGAATTGGTGCGTGAAAAAGTGGAAAAATTGTTCGCAGAACACGGTTTGAATGAACAGTAGTCGCTGTTCAAATCCAAAAAAATAGGTAAGATTGGCACAAAACCTGCCGTCTTGCTTTATTTTTTACCGCAATGCTTTATGGTACAACGCTGAAATGATACAATAATAAATCTTTTTGTTTCAGACGGAGAAACATTTATGAAAATCTTATTATTAGGTGCACCAGGTGCGGGCAAAGGCACACAAGCACAGTTCATCACCGAAGCATTCGGTATTCCCCAAATTTCCACAGGCGATATGTTGCGTGCCGCCATTGAAGCCCAAGTGCCATTAGGATTAGAAGCCAAAAAAATTATGGAAGCAGGCGGCTTGGTGCGTGATGACATTATCATTTCTTTGGTTCGCGACCGCATTCGTCAGCCCGACTGTGCTAATGGTTTTTTGTTTGACGGTTTTCCGCGTACGCTCCCCCAAGCCGAAGCCCTGAAAAACGCAGGCATTGGTTTAGATGCCGTGGTTGAAATTGATGTGCCAGACGAAAATATTGTCGAACGCATGTCAGGCAGACGCATTCATGTTGCGTCAGGCAGAACTTACCACATTCGCTACAATCCGCCCAAAGTGGAAGGCAAAGACGATATTTCAGGCGAGCCCTTAATTCAACGCGAAGACGATAAAGAAGAAACCGTGAAAAAACGCTTGAAAGTGTATCACGAACAAACCGAGGTGTTGATTGATTTTTACGGTAAATTGTCGCAAGCGGCGGGTGGCAAGCCCAAGTACATTAAAATTGACGGCACTCAAAGCGTAGAAGCCGTGAAAAACGCTGTATTGAGTGCGTTAAAAGCGTAATTTTGAGATTGTTTTACTGTTTCAGGCAGCCTGAAAGCGTTTCAGGCTGCCTTTTGTGTATCAAATAAATACGCACGCACAGTAACAATATTTGATAGAATACCGCCTTATTCCATTGTTGGGGAAATATCAATGAATGCCAAAAAATTGTTGTTATCGTTTGCCACTGTTTTGCTTGTGGCAGGTTGTGGCACAACCATTTCTATTCCGTCCGCTCCCACGATTAAAAAACAACCGCAACCCGTTCAGCCTGCACCACAGCCTGTTGAGCTTGTTGAGCAACGGCCACAGGTATTCCGTTTAGCCCCCAACCACTGGGCTGATGTGCAAGACATTCGCAATGAAGCCGTGCGTTTAAGCCGTGAAGTTGGGCAGGGCAATATCACCAAAGTGCAAGCCGCACAAGAACTCAATCAATTTCGCTTAGCGTTAGTGGGCAGTAATGTGATTGACGACAATGTGTATGATGTCTATTTGCGTGGTGCTGTGGGCAGTCAATCGGGGCAAATTTCGTCCGCACAGTCCAAACAGTTAATCCAAACCGCTTTGGAAGTATGGCAAAACTCATGGCCGACTATGCAAAACAAACCCGATAATCATGCATTCACCAACTTTTTAATGCAGACTATGGGTATGACGCCATTGCAATAAATTTTGATTGATAAAATATTTTTCAGGCAACCTGAAAAACCGTCTATATAAGACGGTTTTTTGCTTTTCAGGCTGCCTGAAACCTTTATCTTTATGTTATGATTAGCCTTTTGAATTTAGGAATAAAGCGATGAGAACCGCCAACATTCAACGCAATACCAACGAAACGCAAATTGCCGTTGTACTTAATTTAGACGGCACAGGTCGGGCTA
>JAFWRB010000098.1 GCA_017508845.1 Neisseriaceae bacterium
GGCAACCCAAAAATGCAAATGTTTGGCAGTCGTTTGGTTGAATATTTAGAAGTATTAGACAAAAGCGACAGCGTGGTGCAAATGGCAGAAATTTTAGAAAATGCCATACAACAAATTAAAGATTTTGATGTCGGTCGCAATTTATCTTTGCAGGCAATTCGTCATAAATTATTAAAGGCTTTTATTTATCAATCGGCACACATTGTGCGTGAAAAAAAATCCAATTTTTCTATTCCTGATAATAAACGCCGTATCAATGTAGAAGTTTGCAAAACTTACATTAACGAAGTTTATTTGAAACACCAATTATTAGAATACAGTTTCAAAACTTTATCTCATCGGCAATTATTGGATTTTCCTTATCCTTTAATTAACGAATTTTTACACAAAGAACAACGCACACGGCGATTACATATTGTGCGTACCACACGATATTTATTTGCCGTTGCTCCCAGTCTTGAACAAAGTACCAACCCTTATCGTGTTCGCCGTTTCTTGGAAGAAAATCGTTTATTCTCACGCGATTCTTGGGTGTTAAAAGGTTCATTTATTGAATTTTGGCGTTTGGGTAAAGAAAAAGACCCACAAATTTTACAATCCATAGACACGCAATTCCGTCATCATATCGACCACATTATTTCGGTTGAATCGGGTATTTCACCCATATTGATTGAATTTTTTGAAAAATTGGAAGACACACACCAAGAAGAGATTTTTCCATTATTATTCAAACCATTAAATATGGAAAAAGACTTAAACGAAGCCATTGCCGAACACTTAAAAGTGTATGAAGAATTATTGGCTGAATATATCCTGATTCCTTTAAAAGACGGATTAGGCAGATTATTGCATAATGACGATGAATGTAATTATGCTTACATTGCGGCTCAACAGTTGTTTTCACTGATTATCAATGTGTTCGATAGTTTTATGTCGCTGCCCCTAATTATGGGTAATAAAGTGGCAGAAAGATATTACGAACGCTTGGTTGCTTACGCAATCTTTTTAACCAAACGCCGTAGCGATATTTTTGTCAAACACAGCGAAAGTTCGTCATTTAATTTTGCCCAAGAAAAAGAACAACAAATGAAAGAAGGCTTATTAAAATGTCGCGAAATGATGAGCGATGTTTTTCCCAAATATTATGCTCTTCAAAAAGAAGTGGCAGAATTAAAAAGTAAAATAGACACACCCGATACCTTTTTCGGAAAACTGTTCAAAAATAAGGAAAGATTGCAACAGTTGCATTACGAAAAAAATCGTCAAGCCAATCAAATATCGTATAAAACGCACCAAGAATTATTTGTTATTCCAGACAAATATCAACAATGTGTGGTTGATTTAGACTTTGACGCACAGTTAGAAGACAATGAAAACAAATGCCGCTACGCATTTCCTGATGGCGAATTGGGACTGACCAAATTGCCACAACTGATTGTGTTTTCAGGCAGCGTAGGCGATTTTGATTTGTCTGCCACAGCAGGGGCGATTGTGCCAGAAACGGTGTATAAAACCACAGGAAAACAGACAGAGTAGGGCTTTCAGGTAGCCTGAACACAGTGAAATCAATAATCATAAGGAAACAATACGATGAAAAATAAACACATTTTTTTAGCAATGATTGCTACTGTTGTGTTGTCTGCTTGTCAAGTACCGCAATGGTCGGCAGTGGGTGGCTCGCGTTCAGACGGTACGGTGAAAATTGCTTACATACAGGGTGAATTTTCCAGTGGCTCTCCTTCAATGGAAGAAGGCAAACGACTTGCCGCACAGCGTTGTCAGCGTTGGGGTTATACGGACGCAGAAGCCTTTGGCGGAGCAACACGCAACTGTATTCGTTACTCTTCTGTTTTATCAAATTATTGTTTAGAACAACAAATTACCTTTGAGTATCAATGTATTGGCGGGCAGCCTGAAATGATAGGCAACGGTCATTATGGCGTTCAGCCTGTGTATGTACAACCCATTTATGTGCAACCCGTACCACAGCAACCATATCAACAGCCGCCGTATCCGCAACAGCAATATCAACCGCCACAACAGCCATATCAACAAGGTTATTGATATAAAAAAACGCTATTCGCTAATGAATAACGTTTTGTTCAGGCAGCCTGAAAATCAAAAAAACCGTTCAATCGCGTGGGCTAACTGCAATAACTTGCCGTGAAAAAAGTGTGTCGCATTTGGCAGAACAATCACAGGCAAGTTTTGTGGTTCGCACCACGCTAAAATTTTTTCTAATGCAATCACTTCATCATTTGCACCGTGTATGACCAATGTTTTATTGATTTCAGGCACAAAAGGGGCAGGTTCATCGTATTTACTTACCGCCGCACCAATTAACAATAAATGTTGATGAGTGATTTTCTGTGCCGCACGGCACGCCACAAAACCGCCAAACGAAAAACCGCCTAAAACCAAGTTATTGATTAAATGAGGATAATTTTTCTGTAAAAACGCATAAACCGACAGCATATCATCGGTTTCGCCTCTGCCATAATCGTGTTCGCCCGCACTTTCGCCCACACCACGCAAATTAGGCAGAATACATAAAAATCCTAATGAACACAAAGATTTAGCCGCTGTTTGAATGACTTTATTCATATTTGTTCCGCCATGCATTGGATTAGGGTGCAACAAAATTGCCACACCCACAGGCGGTGTTTCAGGTTGCAGCAACAAACACGACAAACTGCCCGCAAGTCCTTGAATATTCAATTTTTCCATAGTCGCCATAGCGTATATCCTATAATTGATGAGTGTGTGAGAAAGAGCAATGCTAACACGAAACCATTTGTTTTTCAGGCAACCTAAAATTTATTTTCATTCACATTTTCACATTTTTGTTTAATTTTCCGAATTAAATATCCTTAAAAATCAATTACAAGTTTAGAATATGTCATTTTTTTGCAATTTTTAGTAAAAAAGTATTTGACAAGTTTTTACAAGGGGCGTATTATTCGCATTCTTCGCTGAACGAACAGCGTTTTTTTTAACGGATTGTTTAGCATAGTTCTTTAACAGATTGATTACCGATAAGTGTGGGAATGAAGCGTCCTACACTTGTTTGATAAGAGACGAAAGAAGTCTGAATGTTTTACATTTATGCTTTGTTAGTTTCTTTGAGAGCGAACCAGAAGTTTATATAAGTTAGGAATTGAACATAAGAGTTTGATCCTGGCTCAGA
>JAFWRB010000099.1 GCA_017508845.1 Neisseriaceae bacterium
AACTTACCGTTGTAGTTATTGCAAACAAACCACAGGTTTAGAACAAAAAACAGAAAAAACAAATACTTGGCGAAGATTGTCGTTTGCAGATAACAGCATAAAACACTTTGATTTACAACAACATTCTTGCCCTGCGTGTGGGGCAAGAGTGGTGTTTGAAGACAATGAAAGTTCGGAAACCTGTGATTTTTGTGCGTCTAAATTAGTGCGTAGTCAATTTAATGATAGCGAACAATTACCCGATATAATTATTCCTTTTTTTATTACCGAAGATGAAGCCAAACAACGCTTTTTAGCGTGGGCAAAAGAACATAAAAAAAGTAAAGAAAGCAAGAATATAATCAAATACATAAATAAATTACAAGCCTATTATTTACCGTATAGAATGGTTAAAGGAGAATTAAAAGGTTCGGCTAAAAAAGACGGTATTCGACGACTTTTTTACTGCAAAGCCCATATTAACAATATGGCAATCAATACTTCAAAACAATTAGATAATTTATTACTCAATGAAATTGAACCTTTTGATTGGTCAAAAGCACAAAACTTTGAATATGCTTATATTGCAGGTCATCGTACAAAATTAACCGATATTTCTGAAAATGAAATACATATTCGCATATTGGAAGAAACACAAGAAGAGTTTTTATCCGAAGTACAACAAATGCTTCATTCTCATGCGGTGGATATTTTATTTGAAATAGACGGCAATTTATTAAATAAAAACGCCTTGTTGCCGATTTATTTTATTAAAGACGGTGAATTGAGTGCTTTTATGAATGGGCAAACAGGCAGAATTTCTGCCAGTTGCGGAAAAGAAAAAAAGTATTTAGCGTCTTGGACAATTAAAATTTTTATTATTTTATATTTTGTAATTATTGGATTATTTTTCTATTCTAATCAGCCATTAAATATTGATGAATTATTAAAAAGCATTTTTGTGATTAGTTTTGCTTATTTATTTTGGGGCGGTCTTGTTCTTGCTGATTTACTTGAAGGTAGAGAAACATTTATTATTTATAAGAGAAAAACGCAACAAAGTAAAAATACAAAAAGTTATCGTAAAAACGAAAAGTTAAAAATAGAAGAAAATAAAAATATTAAAGAAAATTATCATCATCTTGTTTTTCAAGAAAAACTTTATGGCAAAACTACGCCTGTTCCTGTTACATTTAAATTTTTTCCATTACAACGCATAATCATAATGTTGTTAAATGGTTTGATAATGACTTTTTTACCCGTAATTATTGCGTCATTGATTCATCTTTATACGATAATTGCCAAAGGTGAAAATATAAATCATTTTTTTAACGGTATATCTGTTGCGGGTGGTTTTTTGTGGTATATGGTTTTTTGTCCTGCTTTTTATATAGGTTATTTTGCTCGTGGCTTAACGCGTGTTGCTTATGAAAAACCATTTGTTTATCAAATAATGCCTGACGGAAAGAAAAAACGATTGTATCAATTTAAAACAGGCATATTTTTTGAAATATTTTATTATTTTGATGCACAAAAACGCCCAAAAAGAGAGTATGGTCATATTGGCATACCCTTGTTATTATCAATTATATTGGCATTATCTGTTTTATTTGTATTCGTTTTTGCAAAACCATAAATATTTTTCAGGCTGCATAAAATATGAATATTATTGATTACATTCAAAACCATTACGGTGTTTTGCCTGAATATCTTTGGCAAGACGCACCGAATATCTGCATTTTTCGTCATCAACAAAATCGCAAATGGTTTGCGGTGTTGATGAATGATATTCCTGCGGCTAAATTGGGCTTAAAAGAAAATAAGTCTTTGAATTTAATTAACTTAAAATGCGACCCTGAATTGGCTAAAATGATTTTAATCGACCACAAAAATATTTTCCCTGCCTACCATATGAATAAAAAACATTGGATTAGCGTGGTGCTTGAAAACTGTAAAATGGAAGAGTTAAAAAATCTATTGGCACACAGTTTTCGACTAACGCAAAAGCGTTCAGGCAGCCTGAAAAATAGATAACTACTCATTGCATTTTTATGCACTGCAAAATCCACGGAACAATGCGTTTTATCAATGTTCGTTTGTGAAAAATTTGGCACAATCGGGCGACCCCAAAAAGGACGATGATAATGGAAAAAATTTGGCTCAACAGTTATGAAGACGGCATTAGTGGCGAGATTGATTGCGAAAAATATGCGTCATTGTGCGAAGTGTTTCGTTACAGTAGCGAACGCTTTCGTGAAAAGGACGCGTTCAGCAATTTAGGCACAACGCTCACATACGGCGAAGTGGCGATGTTAGCGGAGTATTTTGCGGCGTATTTACAAAACACTTGCCAAGTCAAAAAGGGCGACCGTGTGGCGGTGATGTTACCCAATTTATTGCAATATCCTGTGGTGATTTTCGGCATTCTCTTGGCAGGCGGCGTGGTGGTGAATGTTAATCCGCTGTATAAACCGCGTGAATTGGCGTTTCAATTAGTCGATAGCAAAGCCGAAACCATTGTTTTATTGGAAAATTGTGCGTATAAATTGCAGGAAATTTTGCCGCAAACGCAGGTGAAAAATATCATTATTTCCACTGTGGGCGATTTATTAGGCAGCCTGAAAGGCTTGTCTATCAATTTTTTCTTACGCAATATCAAAAAAAGCGTAGAAGATTATCAGTTGCCAAATGCAGTTAAATTCACCGAAATTCTGAAAAAAGGTGGCGAAATGTCGTTAAAACGTCCGATTATCGATAAAAACGATTTGGCGTTTTTGCAATACACGGGTGGCACAACGGGTAAGCCCAAAGGAGCCATGCTCACGCACGGCAATTTATGTGCGAATATGGCACAAGCGGGTGAGTGGATTAAAAAGCAGTTAGAAATTGGTCGTGAAGTGGTTTTTACGCCCTTGCCTTTGTATCATATTTTTTCGCTGACCATTAACTTATTGATTTTCTTTGAAATTGGTGCAAAAAATGTATTGATTAGCGACCCGAGAGATATAAAAAATCTTATTAAAACGCTAAAAAATCATAAAGTTACCGTGCTAACGGGGGTGAATACGCTGTTTAATGCACTGATTCATTCGCCAGAATTTAAGTCGGTTGATTTTTCGTCGTGGAAATTAACGGTAAGCGGCGGTGCGGTTACGCAAAGGGCGGTTGCTGAACAATGGTTTGAAATCACGCATTTGCCTTTGATTGAAGTGTATGGTTTAACCGAAGCATCTCCTGGTGTGTGTGCTAATCCGTTGAATATTAAGACTTATACAGGAATGATTGGTTTGCCCATTCCCAATACCGAAGTGAAAATGTGCGACCCAATGGGTAACGAAGTGGCTGTGGGCGAAGTAGGGGAGTTGAAAGTGAAAGGCCCGCAGGTGATGAAAGGCTATTGGGATAATCCGCAAGAAACCGCCGCCATATTTGACGCAGACGGCTTTTTGGCAAC
>JAFWRB010000100.1 GCA_017508845.1 Neisseriaceae bacterium
ATAAGCCACTCTCCATTGAACTAACAACACTGGGATCGAGTATGAATTCATCCCAATTTGCATGGTCATCATTTTTCTCTGGCAAAAATGCCACAGGTTTTAATGGCACAAACAGCACTAAATCAACACCCGAAATGCAGGTTTCCATACGATAACGCCGCATTACTTCCCAATATTGCACGGTCATAACATGCGAATGATTGTGGTTGGCAATAATTTTGGAAGCCACAGATTCGCTTTCATTGCTGCTTGCAACACGAATACTGGCTCGTTTTGCCAAAGCAATGCGTTCGGACTCTGTTTTAATACTGCTTTGGAAATTTTGTGCCGCTTGCGATACTTCATCATATCTATCTGTTTGGGAAGCATTAGACGAACCGCTACCTTTGTTGGTGGAAGATGAAGAATTACCCGCAATAAGACCAAAACATACACCAATTCCCGAAGTGCTTTTACTGCTTGCATGGGAGTAGTATTGGTAATCCGAATGTGCAGCAGAAAAACGATCCACAGCATTGTTGAATGCGGCGCTTTCATTGTCTTGTTGAAGATTTGCATAAGACTCCGCAATATTGTCCAAAGCAGATGCTTGGTCATTAACAGAATAACTTTCTTGATGTTCTTTAATAATAATTCGTTGCTCTTCGCCTGGTGCTAAAACTAAGGAATACAGCAAAGAACCCAAAGCAAACCCATCGGGCACCCAAGCCTGATGCATATTCAACACATAACCCATACCCAAAGATACGGCAATGGGCTGTTTCACAGGGTTTGTGTATAAATCTTCTCGAAACTTCGCCACATCCAATGGGGTGGTTAATTTTTCTCTATTACCTGTTTCTATCTCAGGTGCAATCAGTCGTTGAATCATACCGTATGAAAACACACGACTTGGAGCAGTATCAGTGGGTAAATATACCGCATTCGAATCCTCACCCATTAAACGAACGCTTGGCATAGCAGACGGCTTACCTGTAAGCGTGCCTAATGTATCTTCTGTAACAGTAAAATCTCCCATATCAGCATTGAGTGTGGCATTGCTCAGCAGACGATACAATAAATCTTCTGGAGTTTCATTGTTTTTCCCACCCAGTTTATCCCATATGTCTTGGTATTTATTGAGATTATCTACCCATTTCTGGGCGTTTCCTTTTTGTTGATTATCAGCACACTTATACTCCTTAGTATCATCATATTCCTTTGTGTTTTGTTTAATGTAGTTCTCAAATGACCAATTCTCCGTGTCGTTGGTGTGGTTTTCTTGTTGAGTTTCGGGGTAGGATTGTTGGGGTTCGGGCAAGGATTCAAGTTCTGCAACAATTTTGACCAATTCTTTCTTGCACTCTTCGGCTTTTTGAGCCAATGGGCTTATCCGTTCCCATATTTCAGGAAATTGCATTATAATCGATATTAGAAAACCCTGTTCCCGTGTAAGCAGGTCGGATAATTTATCCCATTGTGTTCCACAAGATTCAGTTGTGATTTCTTTCCAAGTGGGAATGGGTTCATAAGTATTATCGTCAATAATGAAGTTAATGGTGTCCTTTTCCAAACATTCTAATCGTTCTTCACAACGCTCAATTATTTTGCACAATTCCTCATTTAGCCAAGGCCAATGTTCTTCCTGTTCCAATTCATATTGTTGTTGCATTATCTCATCTGTATCAGGATTGTGCGGCACTGTTGGGTTATTGTTCGGAACGGGAGTAATGATATTATTGGCTGGTCGCACATTAAAATTGAAAACGACTGTGCCTGCACTGCCTGTATCAGTACTCATTGGGCGTTTTGTCTTTCTCAATTCGGCAATAATATTGTTCAAAGCCTGTTTTCTGTTTTCTTTGGCTTTGGTTTTTGCGTTAAGCAAAGATTCTCGTTTTTGTTTTAATTCATTTTGTTCTTTTTGCCATGCTGCTTTCTTTTGCTCTTCTTCTGCTTTTCTTTGTTCTTCTGCTTCTTTTTCTTCTTTCTCTTTTTTAATTTGTTTTTCAATCAAATCTTTTAGTCTTGCATTTTCTTGTTTTAAAGCATTCAGTTGATTGATGTCAGCAAATATTTCAGACACAGAAAAAGTTTGTGTCTCGCCTTCATTGCCAGTTGTTTTGTTAGATATGTTAGATATGGTTATCTTAACTTGATTATTTCTCTCTATAACTTCAGTCGCCAATTTCACAAAAGTTACAGACCTTGCTCCTGTGCCACCCAAAATGCTTTTTCTTGCCAATACCGCAGGGTCGTTTTCATTTTCTGACACGGTAAAGGTCAAGGCTTCCTGCATATTATAGCGTTCTGGCATCACGATAGTGAAGCGTCCATAAGCACCGCTATAAGTAATCAAGTCTTTGTTATCTTGTTGTGTTTTATCTTGAGTGGGTGATGCAATACCCGACAGTTGTACTTTAAATCCTGCTTTGGGTTCTCCCGCAGCATTATCGGTACTATTTTTCTTATATTTGATGGTGCCGCTAATGGTACGCGGTAGCGATGGGCGAAATTCCATATTAGAGAGTTGATTGAAACCACTTTGGATAACACCATCTTTCTTCACAACAAGCTTTTTTGCTCTATCAATAAACTTGTCAATGGTATCCATTTCAGGTTGCCGAAATGGGCGTTCAGATTTAATTGTGTGCAGAAAGTCTATCCGTTCTCGGAATTGTTTAGAATTAGTTTTGGCAAACTCGGCAGGATTGCGAATACCCATTAAAGCCGCAGGATATGCTATATCGTAGGGCATTTCGGGAATCTGCATTAAAGAAGCATAGTTTCGGTACAGTCTAACTGTTGATACTTCTACTTCCAATACTTTTGCCATCTCTTCAATGTCATTCTCTTGGGAAACTTTATCCAAAAATGTTTGATAACTGTAAATACCCAACTCGACCAATTTGAGTTTTGCATTCTCTGAAGCCATAGGCATAAAATTTTCTAAGGCATCGGAGAATCTTCTTGTTTTTCCAATAACCTTGATTTTCCATTTGTGTTCAATTTCTTTTCCATCGACTTTTTGAACAGCGGTAAGGGTGGCTTCACCTTTGCCTTTGGCTACAAATACATTACTTACTTTATTTACGCTCACATGCTCGCTTTCACTTACTTTCCAAGTCAGTTTTGTTTTTTCAGATAAGCCTATCTCTTCTCGCAAAGATGAAAGCGAAATTTTCTCACCAAGAGCAACACTCATAGTTGAGTAACGGTTGATAACTTTGCCTGTATTTGAATTTGTTGTGTTAGTAGCCATGAGCAAACCATCTCCATTAATAAATTAAGGAAATTACAAAGAAAAGCCATTCCGCTACAATGAGTCGTGGCAGCAATACCACTGTTGATTTGTTTTTATAGCCGAGAGTTTATCGTGAAAATAATTTTAGTTTATTGATATAAGACAAGGGAACGCTAAAAATTTAATCTGAAACAAACGATAAACCTGTTGTGGTATAGGGACAGTAGTTTTGCAGTAATATCGGGTTATTTCTCCTGCCTGAAACTTCTTTCTCTTTTCTACAAAATGCTACAATGTCGCATCGTTTGTCTCACAAAGGTACAAAAATGTCTGCAACTGTTTGTTATCGCAAGGATTATTCTGCCCTACCCTTATCGGTTGAATATTTAAATTTAACTTTTGATATTCAAAATGATTGTGTCAAAGTATTATCGGAATTTCAAATTGTGCCGAAATCGCCGCTCAAAGAATGTGTTTTAAATGGTTCGGCAAAATTGTTGTCGATTCAATTAGATAATCAAATTTTAGATAAAAATCAATATGTTATTAACAAAGAAAACGATACACTCACTTTGTTCAGGCTGCCTGAAACGCCTTTTGTTTTAAAAATTGAAACCGAAATTAAGCCACAAGACAATAAAAGTTTTTCGGGGCTGTATGCGTCTGGGTCGGGTATTTTTACGCAGTGCGAGGCGGAGGGGTTTCGTAAAATTGCGTATTTTTTCGACCGTCCTGATATTTTGACCAAATACACGGTAAAAATAATTGCCGATAAAAATCAATATCCTGTGTTGTTGTCCAACGGTAATTTAATCGAGCAAGGTTGCCTGAATAATAACCGCCATTTTGCGGTGTGGCACGACCCGTTTGCTAAACCGTGTTATTTATTTGCTTTGGTTGCGGGGCGGTTGGCGGTGTCGCACGACACATTCACCACGATGAGCGGACGCACGATTGACATTTATTTTTATACGGAAGAGCGGGATTGCCACAAAACGCCGTTTGCGATTGCATCTTTGAAACGAGCGATGAAGTGGGACGAAACACGGTTCGGCTTGGAATACGACCTTGACCGCTATATGGTTGTGGCGGTTGGCGATTTTAATATGGGGGCAATGGAAAATAAGGGCTTGAATATTTTTAATACCAAGTATGTTTTGGCAGATAATGAATCTTCGACCGATGACGATTTTGAAGCGATTGAGGGCGTGATAGGACACGAGTATTTTCACAATTATACGGGCAATCGGGTTACTTGCCGCGACTGGTTTCAGTTGTCATTGAAAGAGGGTTTAACGGTTTTTCGCGACCAAGAATTTTCGGCGGATATGGCGTGCCGTGCGGTGCGACGCATTAAGCAGGTGCAGGTATTGCGTGCGGCTCAATTTGCCGAAGATGCGTCCCCGACTGCTCACCCTGTGCGTCCTGAATCATATGAAAAAATTGATAATTTTTATACACTTACCGTTTATGAAAAAGGAGCAGAAGTAGTGCGTATGTACCATACGCTGTTTGGTGAGAAAGGTTTTCGAGATGGCTTGCGGCTTTATTTGCAACGCCACGATGGACAAGCCGCCACTTGCGATGATTTTCGCCGTGCAATGTGGGACGCAAATAATGCAAACGAAGACGACTATAATCAGTTTGATTTGTGGTATTCGCAAGCAGGCACACCTGTTGTGGAAATTTCAGGCAGCCTGAATACTCTTGACAATACATACATTTTAAATGTCAAACAAAGGCTGCCTGAAACACCTGAAACAACACATAAAAAGCCGCAACTGATTCCGATTAAATTAGCGTTATTCTCTCATCAGGGTAAGCAAATTTCGTTTAGAATACAACAAGATAAGGAATTATCTTCTGAATTAGATGAAGCCTTGTTGATTTTGCGACACGAAAAAGAAACTTGGGTGTTTCATAATATTGCTGAACCCGTTGTGCCGTCTTTATTGCGTGGATTTTCTGCCCCTGTGAAATTCAATTTCCCTTATTCTGAACAAGATTTGAACACCTTAATGGCGTTTGATACAGACGAATTTTGTCGTTGGGAAGCCGCACAAACGCTTTATCGGCGAGCGATTGTGGCAAATTTTGAAGCCTTATCAAAAGGTGAGCCTGTGCCACAGCACGCCAATTTAATCAATAATTTGAACCACTTATTAACACAAACATTAGACAACGCCTTTGTCGCCCTAATGTTCAGGCTGCCTGAAACCGCCGAGTTAATGGATTTATTCAATCAGCCAGACCCTATTTTGCTGTTTAACGCACGGCAAAATCTATTGCATACCATTGCCACAGGCTGTCTGAAAAAATTGCAAGAAACAGAACAAACACTATTAGAAAAATGTGCGAAAAACAAGAGCGAAACACAAACCGAATACAACGCCGATACCGCAGGCATGCGGGCTTTGCTCAATGTGTGCCGCTCACTGATTGCATTAGCCGATGAGCGTGTTTTTGCATACTATTTAGACGAATATCAACAAGAAAGCAATTTCACCTTATCATTAGGATTATTGCGTGCGGTTAATCAAAAAGATAGCGAAGAACGCAGGCAAATGATTGATTTATATGCGAAAAAATTTGCGGATAATCCGCCGGCAATGGACAAATATTTTAGTCTGATTGCCACTTCATCTATTTCAGGCTGCCTGAAAGAAGTGGCAAACGCACAGCAACACCCCGCGTTTTCCATGCACAATCCAAATAAAATTTATGCCCTATTTATGGCATTCACCCGCAATGTGCCGCATTTTCACGCTGAAAATGGCACAGGTTACGCACTCATCGCCCAAGCCATTTGCACGATTGACGCATACAACCCCCAAGTAGCCGCCCGATTAGCCAAAGCGTTTGCCATTAAACCCAAACTACCTGATAAAAATCAACAACTTATAGCAAGCGAACTCAACAAAATTCTGCAACAAACAAACCTGTCGCAGGATACAGGCGAGATTGTGCGGCAGATTTTGCAAGGATAAAAAGTTTCAGGCTGCCTGAAATATTTTGCGTTTAAGCAAATAATTTTCTAACAACTTTCATTGGCACAAAAAGTTTTTTGCCAGAATTATCTAATTCTTGAAAAAAATTAAACTTTTTATAAAATTCTTTTGCGTCATTATCCAAAATATCTAAAACTACGGCATAAGTGGGTAAGCCGTTGTTATTAAGTTTTAAGGCTTGTTTGAGTGATAAAAAAAGTAATTTTCTGCCAAAACCTTTACCTTGAAATATTTTATTAACCGCAATTCTTGCGATTAAAGTTACAGGTAATTGATATTTTGGTAATTTTTCTTCTTCAATGAGTTGCGGTTCAATCGTTTGTATGGCAAGAGTGAAATAACCAATAATGTTTTATTGATTATTATCATCAACAAGAACCCAAGATTTGCTTAATCCCAATTCTTGATTTTTTAGAGCAAATTTTTGTAAAAAAGCATTCATTTCTTTTTTACCACAATCGAAATCTTGAAGATTGTGCTGATTTTTATCTAAAACCCGTAAAATTAAATTCATTTAATTTCTTCTATTTCTTTAACTGCTGATAAAACTTGCTCGGAAATTTCCCAATTATCTGATGAACAGGCTTGTAAAAAAATTGTCATATTGCTGATTGGTTAGGATTATTTTCTGCTCTTGCGATAGCGTTTCAGCAGCATTGCGGCGAATGAGCGAGTAAATATAAGTTGTTAAATCTTGCCCATAAATAGCCGCTGCTCTTTCAGCAAGCAGTTTGGTTGAATGGTCGATTTTTAAGTCGATATGCTCATTCATTAAAACGGTCGTAGGCATTGTTTTTACTCCAAAAAATTTGTCGGATTGTAGCATAAACAGCAAGGCGGTTAATGCGATATTTCAGGCTGCCTGAAAATAAAATCGAAGCGTTATCTAAAAATAAATTGTTTTGCCTGACAAGGCAAAACGAAACAACTGCTCACTGCTCACTGCTCACTCCCCTACTCTATTGCCACATAACGCACATCGTTAATTTCAATATACTCATCGCCGTCTGGCGTGTGCAACAGCACTTCATCACCTGCTCTCGCTTTCATCAATGCTTTGGCTAATGGCGAAATCCACGAGATTTTGCCGCTCACTGCGTCCGCTTCGTCAATGCCCACAATGCTCACCGTTTGTTCCGTGCCGTTTTCTCGCATAATATCAACCGTGGCACCAAAAAACACCTGTTCGCAGGCTTCCCGTTCGGCAGGATTAACCACTTCGGCAATTTCCAAGCGTTTGGTTAAAAAGCGAATGCGGCGGTCAATTTCTCGCAAGCGGCGTTTGCCGTAAATGTAATCGCCGTTTTCACTGCGGTCGCCATTGTTTGCTGCCCAATTCACCACTTCCACGATTTTCGGGCGTTCGCGATTAACCAAATCGTATAACTCATCTTTCAAGCGTTGCCAGCCTTGTGGCGTAATATAATTTTTTGTGTCGGACATCGTGTTTTCAACCTTTTTCAGGCTGCCTGATAAATACATAAAAACATTATTTTATAAGATATTTTAAATGGGTATGGGTAAAAAAACACGCTACGGCGTTTCAGGCAGCCTGAAAACATCATTAACAAAATCTTTCCCTTTATTTGTTTTCATTTATTTTTATTATCTATCAAGTATCCAAGCCGTTATTTTTGTATAATTAGGTGCAATGCACAATGATTTTCCGTGCGGTAAATAGTCGTTTTGCGGCTGATTTACTTTTCATTTATTTCAATAAAACAAGGAGTTAGTAATGAATAGTGGCTCTATTTTCGACCCTTCTTTGGCGGTTTCTGCTATGGAAGAATGGCAAAAATTTTGGTTTCGCACCGATAAAACGCCATCGCAATCTTCTTCTGGTGCATCCCAAGTGTTTGATTCTTGGCAAAAACAAATGCAAGACGCAACCGCTTTTTGGCAAAATGCGTGGGCAGAAGTACTGCCCAAACAAGTTGATGAACAAACGGGTGAAACGCATTTGCAGGCTTGGCGTACGCTGCCGTGGTTTGCGAATATTAAAAATGCCTACGACAGTTCCTGCGAGTTTATTCGCAAGCAGTTAGAAGCCAATGCGGCGGGGCTGCCTGATGAGCGTAAAGAATCTTTGCGTTTTATGACGGAGCAGTATTTGGCGGCGATGAATCCCGATAACTTCTTGGCAACCAATCCCGAAGCCTTACAGGAAGCCTTTGAAACACAAGGACAAAGTTTGGTTAAAGGCGTGCAAAATTATCTGCACGACTTCGAGCAAGGCAAAATTACGATGTCAGACGGCACGCCGTTTATTTTGGGTGAAAATACAGCGGCAACACCTGGTAAAGTGGTGCTGCGTACGGAATTGTACGAACTTTTGCAATATGCCCCCAGCACCGAAAAAGTGTTTGAAAAACCGTTGCTGATTATTCCGCCTTGCGTGAATAAATATTATTTAATGGACTTGGCTCCGCAAAAATCTTTGATTGAATACTTGGTATCACAAGGTTTCCGCGTATTCTTGGTGTCGTGGAAGTCGGCAACGCCTGAAATGAAACACTTCACTTGGGACACCTATGTGGAACGCGGCGTGATTAACGCCATTGACACCGTGCGTGCGATTACCAAAAAAGACAGCATTAACGCTTTGGGCTTTTGTATCGGCGGCGTGCTTTTAACTACGGCTTTGGCGGTGTTAAAGGCTCGTGGCAATAATTATGTCGATAATGTGTTGTTTATGACTTCAATGGTTGATCACAGCGACCCTGGTGATATTAAACACTTTATCACCGAAGAGTTTATGCGTAACCGTTTGGCACAAATGGAAAAAGGCGGCATTGTCAGCGGTTTGGAATTGCAAGCCACATTCTCGTTCTTGCGTCCGCAAGATTTGGTGTGGAATTATGTGCGTGATAATTATCTCAAAGGCAAAACGCCACGCCCATTTGATATGCTTTCTTGGAACAGCGATTCGGTTGATTTACCGATGCCCATGCACACTTATTTCTTACAAAAATGCTATGTGGAAAACGCCCTGATTAAAAAAGGCGGTATGACAGTGTGCGGCGTGCCTGTGGATATTAGCACGATTGATATTCCAATGTATTTTTATGCGTCTGAAACCGACCACATTGTGCTGCCCCATTCGGTATATGACGGCATTAAATTCTTTACAGGCTGCCCTGAAAAACGCTTTGTTTTGGGCGAATCAGGACACATTGCTGGTGCGATTAACCCTGTATCGAAAAACCGCCGCAGTTACTGGACGGGCGACAATATGCCCGCAACCTACGAACAATGGCGTGAAACTTCTGAAAACCACAAAGGCAGTTGGTGGGTTGATGCAGTGAAATGGTTTGGCGAGCGTTCTGGCAAAGAAGTGAAAGCCACAGCCACATTTGGCAACAGTGCTTTCGCCCCTGTTTGCGATGCACCAGGCGAATATGTCCGTGCCAAAGCATTGCCTGCTTTGAAAACGCATTTTGTTTGATGTTAAGTTTCAGGCTGCCTGAAAACTTTTCAGGCAGCCTGAAACACTTATTTGCATCAAGGAATAATCCTATGCCACAAACAAAAACCAAAACCGTCAATGAAAAATACAAACCTGTCGCTATGGAATTAAAAGGCGAAGCAGGTAAAAGAGTTTTAAACACCGCTGTGCGTGAAGTAATGAAACAGCATGCCAAAGAAATCAAAGCATTAGCGGATAAATAATGATTGATTTAGAAAATGTTTTATCCATACACGAACAAATTTTAAGCACCGAAAAGGGCTTAAAAGGCAGTGTGGATTTGGGTAAGTTAGACAGTGCCTTAAATCGCATTGATAACTGGCAAACATACGAAAACACAGATAATATTTTCGATATTGCCGCACTCTACGCTGTTGCGATTGCCAAAGCACACGCATTTTCAGACGGCAATAAACGCACCGCAATGGTAACTATGTTGTCATACTTAAAAACACAAGGTGTTATTATTAAAGAAAACATAGGGTTAGATGATATTATGGTATTAGTTGCAGACAGTAAAATTTCTATTGATGAATTATCTGTCTTTTTACAAAAAAACAATATAGATTAACTTTCAGGCAGCCTGAAAACATAAGTAATATAAATTTTTTAACTTCGCCTTATGGCTTATTGAAATTTCGGTTTGATTGCTACACAATCATCTTTTATGGACGCAATTCATAAAAGTTTGATATGGCGTATCAAACAAACCACATTTTCCTCAACCACAACTAAAAAGGATAGCATTATGACAGAAGTAGTCATCGTAGCGGCACGCCGCACAGCCATTGGTAACTTTGGCGGTTCTTTATCAAGCGTTCCTGCACCTGAATTGGGTGCAACTGTGATTAAAGCCTTGCTTGAACAAACAGGCGTTGCACCGAATCAGGTGAGCGAAGTCATTATGGGGCAAATTCTCACCGCAGGCGTAGGGCAAAACCCAGCGCGCCAAGCCTTGATTAAAGCGGGTATTCCAGTGGAAGTGCCTGCCATGACCATTAACCAAGTGTGCGGCTCGGGCTTAAAAGCCGTAGAACTCGCTGCCCAAGCGATTAAATGCGGCGATGCCGAAATCGTGATTGCAGGCGGTCAAGAGTCTATGTCCTTGTCGCCTTACATTCTGCCTGCGATGCGTAGCGGTGCGAGAATGGGACACACCAAATCATTAGACACAATGATTTGCGATGGTTTAACCGATGTGTATAGCCAAGAACACATGGGCATTACCGCTGAAAATGTGGCAGAACGCTTTAATGTAACGCGTGAAATGCAAGACGAATTTGCTTTGCAATCGCAAAACAAAGCCGAAGCAGCACAGGTTGCGGGCAAATTTAACGATGAAATCGTGCCTGTGTCTATTCCGCAACGCAAAGGCGATCCGATTGTGTTCGATAAAGACGAATTTATCCGCAAAGGGGCAACTTTGGACGGTATTAAAAAACCGCGTCCTGCGTTCAAAAAAGACGGCACGGTTACCGCCGCAAATGCGTCTGGTATCAATGACGGTGCGGCTGCGGTTATGCTGATGTCTGCCGACAAAGCAAAAGAGTTAGGCTTAACGCCGTTAGCAACCATTAAATCCTACGCATCAACTGGTTGCGAGCCTGATATTATGGGTATGGGACCAGTTGAAGCTTCTCGTGCTGCCTTGAAAAAAGTGGGCTGGACGGTTGATGATTTGGACTTAATCGAAGCCAACGAAGCCTTTGCGGCACAATCTGTGGCAGTGGCGAACGAGTTAAAACTCGACAAGAGCAAAGTCAATGTAAATGGCGGTGCGATTGCTTTGGGACACCC
>JAFWRB010000101.1 GCA_017508845.1 Neisseriaceae bacterium
AAAACGCGTGTTGTGGCAGAAAACGCCCACTGGGTGCATACGCTTTCACGCGAAAAAATTGCCGAGCGGCTGTCGCATCAACGCCCTGAAAACAAACCGCCCCTGCAAGTGTGTATTGAAGTCAATATTTCGGGCGAAACACAAAAACACGGTTTATCTGTTGATGAAGTGTTTGATTTTGCTCATTATATTAAAGAATTACCCAATTTAACTTTGCGTGGTTTAATGGCCGTGCCGTCTGACGCAGATGAAAAAACCGTCAGGCAACAAATGCAAAAAATGCAACAGTTGTTTATTTCGTTGAATAATCAAGGACTTAAATTAGATACACTATCTATGGGTATGTCAAGCGATTGGCAGTGGGCGTTAGAATACGGGGCAACGCATATTCGCATAGGCAGTGCCTTGTTTGGGAAAAGAAATTATGCAGAATAAAAGCGTTCAGGCTGCCTGAAATATTTTTCAAAGCACTTCGCATAGGTACATATATAATATATAGTACTTAAATTTTCAGGCAGCCTGAAAACACAGAAAGTATGCGTATGAATTATTCTTTTTTTCAAAAAATTTTATTTTCAATGGACGCAGAACGCTCGCATTTGGCGGCGTTAAATGGTTTAAATTTCTTACATAAATTGCACCTTGACCCGTTTTCGACTAATGCTCCCAAAGTGCCGTGTCAGTTAATGGATATGACCCTGCCTAATCCTGTGGGTTTGGCGGCGGGTTTGGATAAAAACGGCGAATTTATTGACGCTTTGGCGGCTTTTGGATTTGGTTTTATTGAAATCGGCACGGTAACGCCCAAGCCGCAGGCTGGCAATCCCAAGCCACGCTTGTTCAGGCTGCCTGAAAGACAAGCAATCGTGAATCGTATGGGTTTTAATAATCACGGTATTGATAAAGTTTTGGCGAATATTAGACGCGCTAAATATGACGGAATTTTGGGCATAAATATCGGCAAAAATGCCACAACGCCGATTGAAAATGCGGTTGATGATTACCTGATTTGCTTAAAAAAGGCTTATGAATTAGCAAGTTACATTACAATCAACATTTCATCACCGAATACCAAAAATCTGCGTTCGCTGCAAGCAGAAGATGAATTAAATCAATTATTGGCAGCAATCAAATTTTGCCAAAACGATTTGGCAAATCAATACAACAAATATGTGCCGATTGCCTTAAAAATCGCCCCCGATTTAGACGAAACACAAATTGTGGCGATTGCCAAAGCGGTGCGACATCATCAAATAGACGGTGTGATTGCCACGAATACGACTGTGGATAAATCGTCTTTGGGTAATCACCCTTTATCGAATGAAGCGGGCGGTCTTTCAGGTAGCCCTTTGAAAAATAAAGCAAATGAAGTGTTGTCTTTATTGGCAAAACACTTAAATCCGCCGAATGAATTTGCTATTCCTATTATCGGTGTGGGCGGCATTTCTTCTGGCGAAGACGCTGTGGAAAAACTACAAAAAGGAGCCAATGCGGTGCAAATATACAGCGGTTTGATTTATCAAGGACCGCAATTAGTTCGTGAATGTGTGCATTTCATTCAAAAATATCAATCGCAAAAATAACCCTTTCAGGCAGCCTGAAAGGGTGAGCGATTACCGCTTGGCAAAGACTTAACCAAAAAATAACCATAATGTCAAACAATCGTTGCATTAAATTAAACCAAAAAGACCAAAAATGTCTTTATTACAAATAAAACCCGCCATTTGGGTTTTATTTGTTTTATTCATATATATCAATAAGTTAATAAATAGTGTATCATTTTGGCAACAATCAAAATGGCATAAATAGGCTAAAAACATAAAAAAATTAAAATATTTTAATAAAATATATACCATTTATTTTTTATATCGGTTACAATACAGTGTTTTTTAACAATACCCGAATTTAAGGAGCGGAAAATTATGGCAGAATTGCAATACAGCAATGCATTAACAGAACCCGTAGGCGGTGCACACATCAAAGTTATCGGTATTGGCGGTGGCGGTTGCAACGCCATTAACAATATGGTGAATACTGGTTTGGCATCAGAAGACCACGAACACGCACACGGTAGCGTAGAATTTATCAGTGCCAACACAGACGCACAAGCCCTGAAAATGAGTTTGACCGACAAACGCATTCAATTGGGCATTCGTTTAACCCAAGGCTTGGGTGCAGGGGCTAACCCTGAAATCGGTCGCCGTGCCGCAGAAGAAGCACGCGAAGCGATTGAAGAGGCATTAGAAGGTGCGCATATGGTGTTTATCACCACAGGTATGGGCGGCGGCACTGGCACAGGTGCGGCTCCTGTGGTTGCAGAAGTAGCGAAAAAATTAGGCATTTTAACCGTTGCGGTGGTTACTCGCCCATTCGCATACGAAGGCAAACGCCAAAAAGTGGCACAATCGGGTATTGAAGTATTGAAAGAACATGTCGATTCCTTAATCGTCATTCCAAACGACAAATTGTTGGATTCATTGGGTCAAGACATCACCTTGCGAGAAGCATTTAAAGCCGCTGACGATGTATTGTGTTCTGCCGTAACAGGCATTACCGAAATCGTAACCCGTCCTGGTTTGATTAACATTGACTTTGCCGATATTCGCAATGTGATGTCAATCGCAGGTGTTGCGATGATGGGCTCTGCCGAAGCGTCAGGTCCTGACCGTGCCAGAACCGCAACCGAACAAGCCATTTCCAGCCCCTTGTTAGACAACACTTCATTAGACGGTGCAAGAGGCGTTTTGGTGAGCATTACTACCGCTCCACATTGCCTGAAAATGTCCGAATACCAAGAAGTAATGCGTATCATTGACGACAGTGCAGCGTCTGATGTTGATGTGAAATACGGCACAGCCGAAGACCCTACATTAGACGAAGACACCATTCGCGTTACTTTGGTTGCCACAGGCTTGCAAGAAGCCAATGCACAGCAACCCAATTTGAGCATTCGTCAAAAAACAGGCACTGATGACGCAGTGGCAGGCGGTAACGGCTTTGGTGGCGTAATTCAATCAGGTCGCAGCGGTCGTGGTCGCACGCGTGGTTTGAACTTAACCGCAGAATCGTTCAA
>JAFWRB010000102.1 GCA_017508845.1 Neisseriaceae bacterium
AGGTGAAAAAACCTATCCAAGTCGATGCTTGCAACAGCCAACTAAAATCCATTGTTTGATTGTTATGTGTAATAAAAGTGTGAATGATACCGTTTTTTTGTTAAAAATTATAGCGTTTGCACCTGCCTGAAATGGTTTTGATATTTCGCAATAACACACATCAAAATTCCCGTATGCAATCGGTTATAATAAACGCTTGTTTTAACATAAAGCATCAGGTGCAATTATGGATTATCAAAGCGATATTGTGGTTATCGGTGCAGGGCCTGCGGGTTTGAGTTTTGCTCGTGAATTTGCCGACAATCCCTTAAAAATTATTATTGTAGAACAGTTACCCCAAAGCGTTTTAGAAAATCCACCGTTTGACGCACGCGAAATTGCATTGACACACCTATCGCGTGAAATTATGCAAAACTTGGGCATTTGGCAACAAGTGCCAGAAGACCAGATTTTCCGCCTAAAAGAAGCCAAAGTGGTGAATGGCACTTCGCCCTATCAACTGCATTTTCCGCAACCGAAAAAGGCACGCGGCGGAGCAACCGACCGTTTAGGCTATTTAATTCCTAATCACCGCATTCGTGAAGCGGCTTATGCTGTGGTTAAAGACCAGCCGAATGTGGCAATTTTAACCGAACGCAAGGTGGGCGAAGTCAAAACCTTTGACGACAGCGTTCGTGTTTCATTAGACAACGGCGACACCATTACTGCCAAACTTTTGGTGTGTGCCGACAGCCGTTTTTCTACCACACGCGACAAAATCGGCATTCCCACTGATATGCACCGCTTTGGCAGAACCGTCATTACATTCCGTGTGCGTCATACCGAAAGCAACGGACACGCCGCCTTTGAATGTTTTCATTACGGCAGAACGCTGGCTATTCTGCCTTTAACCGAATTTATGTCGAATATGGTGATTACTATTGATAGCGACAAAGCCGATAAAATTTTACAATTAGATGACGAAGCACTTGCCCAAGACATCTATCGAGAAACAGACGGCAGATTAGGCGATATTACCGTAGCAAGCACACGCCACACCTATCCATTAGTCGGCACGCACGCCCGTCGCTTTTTTGCCGAAAGAGCCGCACTCATCGGCGATGCGTCAGTCGGTATGCACCCTGTAACTGCACACGGCTTTAATTTGGGACTCGAAGGGGCGGATATTCTTGCCAAACAAATCATTCAGGCAGCCGCGAAAGGCAAAGACATCGGCGGCAAAAGCGTGTTAGAAACCTATAACTTCAAACATATGCTCAACACGCGTCCCATTTATCACGGCACGAATGTTGTGGTAAAACTATTCACCAACGAAAGTTCGCCCGCCCGCCTATTGCGTTCCGCCGTTCTGCGTGTCAGCAATAACCTGCCGCCAGTGAAAATGCTGATTTCTCATCAATTAACGGGTTGATTTATTTATTGATTTTTATGAAAGCATATCTGTTTTATTGGATATGCTTTTTTAGGTAGAGCTAAAGGTAATTGTTTTTGCGATACACCGTTGTATTGATTTACGCTACCCTAAAATTATTTTTAACTTCGTTTCACTCGTTAAAAATAATTTTAGAAGATTGCCACGCCGTGCTTTTGGCACGGCTCGCAATGACGATAAAGGTTGTCTGAAATTGCTCATTATTTTACAGGAAACCTGAAAGGTTATAAAATGCTTAAAAATCAAGGATCTTCGTTATCGGAATTGATGATTGTGATAGCTGTGCTTGCCTTATTATCTGCCATTGCCATACCGTCTTTTTCAGCGTTTAGCAAAAAAGGACATTTAAACAAAGCAAAAGCAGCGTTAGTGGAAAACGCTCATTTTATGGAACAATACTACGCTCAACACAAAACTTTCAAAAAAACATCAACTTCGTGGCCAGATTTGCCCCACACCGCAACCAGTAAATTTGATATTGCCTTTACAGCCAAAAGCCCCCAAGGTATCAATAAAGGCGACCGTTTTATTTTATGTGCCAAACCCAACAGCCGCTATCAACAACGAGAAAATCGTTATCTTGAAATCGACCAAGCAGGCTATCTGAAAATTTGCACACCCAAAAACAAACAAGCCGAACCCTGCAAAAATACCTCTCGAACTTGCCAAAAATGGTAGAAAACACCATAGAGCGTATTGCCAATCCAGCACAACGGATACAGTAGGTTTAGAAAAGTAGCGTGGGCAACTTATTGTCCATGCTGAAAATAGGGCGTAAAGGACAAAATTCAGGATTTTTTTATAACTTATGAGAAATAAATTTCATTTGTTGAATAGATTTTGTTTTCGATTATTGCTTATACAAGGTTTATGAACTTTTAGGTAAAGTCAAGAACAAAGTGGCTTCGCCGTGCCTTTCGGCATTCTTGACTTTACCTAAAAGTTCATAAATTTGTTCTACAAGCAATAATCGAAAATTGAAAACAGAAACATTTTTGCTGTTCAAAACCTTTGACTCTTCTTAAAATCAGTAATAATAAGGCTTTTAGCGGTTTTTATCCTGAATTTTGTCCTTTACGCCGAATTTTATTTAACATCAATAAATAATCAACGCCTGCGGCGTTGTTGGTGGGTTGGATTGTCCCACCCTATAATGGACGCTTTTTTTGTTTTAGATTGAGTTTTGCAAAGGTTTCAGCCTGAAATTCATCACATAAAATAAAACCCCCGTCCATTTGGACAGGGGTTTTGTTATAGGGAGTTTGGTGGTGTCCTACTTTCACATG
>JAFWRB010000103.1 GCA_017508845.1 Neisseriaceae bacterium
GCCTGCGGTATCGGCTAAACGATTGCCTTTGGCGAGCAGGGTTTTGACTTTATTCCACGATACCGAACAAATAGTGGCAAAAAGCAAAATATTGATGAATAATAATGCGGATATGGGCATTTTGCTTGGCGAGAAAAAAGCAAAACCCCAATCAATCGCTTTGGTGATGACAACCGTTAAAAGTAACGATAACAACAAAAACAAAGCAAACATAATTTTTTCTTGACGGCGTGCTTGTTCTTGCTCACGATAAAAATTCATTGCCATAAGTTTTCCTTTGCGTGATTGGGGGTTTCAGGCTGCCTGAATTAACTACCTGATGCAAAAAGTAAATAAAGCGCAAATAATATATTCAAAATCGGCACAAATAACAATATGCACAGTATTGGGGATAAATTTAAATCGCCCAATCTTTTTACCACTGCCGTTAAAGCAATAATCATAGAAATAATATAAAGAAACCAAATGGTTCCATTATATTGTCCGCCATTTTCATTCAGAAGATAAGACGCATAACCGCTTGGCACAGCGGCGATGATGTACGCATAGAAAAAATATTCTAATCGTCCAATGGTTGGTTTGTTTAACATAATGACACCTCCTAATTGATTGATTACATTGATTTTCAGGCTGCCTGAAATCGTTTTTGCATTGCCGTTCTTTTTGCGTACGAAAGATTGTGTTACGCACAGATGACAACACTTATTCCAGGCTGCCTGAAAAGGCAACCTGAAAATTATTACAAACACATTTATTCAGAGAATTTAACTTCTGGGGCAACTATAATCGCTGCTTTGTCGTCAAATTCTAATAAAACGGCGTCTTTACGGTGTCTGAAAAGATAGGCAATGATATTGCAAGGGAAATATTGACGGAATACATTGTACTCGGTAACCATATCGTTGTAGAACTGACGAGCAAAGCCAATACGATTTTCGGTTGAAGTTAATTCTTCATGCACCATAATCATATGTTTATCGGCTTTGAGTTCAGGATAATTTTCCACAACCATATTAAAGCGTCCCAAAGCAGATTGTAAGCCTTGTTCTGCTGCTGCAAAAGTTTGCACAAGGGTAGGGTCGGTAAGTGAATTTTTCAAACCAGCCAATCCTTTTGCCGCACCATTGCGTGCTTCAATCACTTCTTGCATAGTTTCGTGTTCGTGTTTCAAATATGCTTTTGCTGTTTCCACTAAATTGGGAATTAAATCGTGGCGGCGAATTAGTTGCACTTCAATTTGTGCAAAGGCATTTTGAAAACGATTTTTTAACAATACCATGCGGTTGAAAATCACAATCACCACAACGGCAAGAGCCACCAATACAAGTAAAATAACCGAAATAACGGACATTTTTATCACTCCTGAAAAAGTTGAAGATTAAAGGAGTTTTGATTATAACCGAATTTTTTTTTCAGGCAGCCTGAAAACGCCATTTTTTGCATTTCTAAGCGATTTTTTAGAGATTTTTACAACAGTTGTTTTTCAGGCAGGTGCAAAGATTTTTCCAGAATATATTACAATATGCCCTTATTTAAAAATTTATCAAACCAATATGTCTGAACAATTTGTATCCAATTCAGAAGAACTTTCATTAGGTGAATACACACAAAAGGCTTATTTGGCTTATGCGATGAGCGTGGTGCGTTCTCGGGCTTTGCCTGATGTGGCGGACGGTCAGAAGCCTGTGCAGCGGCGGATTTTGTATGCCATGCACGATATGCGTTTGAATGCGGGGGCGAAGCCTGTGAAATCCGCACGAGTTGTGGGCGAGATTTTGGGTAAATATCACCCGCATGGGGACGCGTCTGCGTATGACGCTATGGTGCGTATGGCACAGGATTTTACTCTGCGTTATCCTTTGATTGACGGTATCGGCAACTTTGGTTCGCGAGACGGCGATGGGGCGGCGGCAATGCGTTATACCGAAGCAAGGCTTACGCCGATTGCGTCCCTTTTGCTGTCTGAATTAGAGCAAGGCACGGTTGATTTTATTCCCAATTATGACGGTGCGTTTGATGAGCCGTCCGTTTTGCCTGCTCGCTTGCCGTTTGTTTTATTGAATGGGGCAAGCGGTATTGCGGTGGGCTTGGCAACCGAAATTCCGCCGCATAATTTGCGTGAAGTGGCAGCGGCAAGTGTGGCTTTATTGCGTAATCCAAATTTGCAAACTGCTGAAATATTGCAATATTTACCTGCTCCTGATTTTCCAGGTGGCGGTCAGATTATTTCTTCGCCTGATGAAATTGTGAAAATTTACGAAACAGGCAAAGGTTCAATCCGTGTGCGGGCAAGGTATGAAGTGGAAAAACTCGCACGCGGACAATGGCGGATTGTGGTTTCCGAACTGCCGCCAGCGGTTTCAACTCAAAAAATCTTGGCACAAATTGAAGAGATGACCAACCCCAAGCCCAAAGCAGGCAAAAAACAGTTAAGCCAAGAGCAGCAAAACACCAAGTCCTTAATGCTTTCCTTAATCGACAAAGTGCGTGATGATTCGGACAACGAATCGCCTGTGCGGTTGGTGTTTGAGCCTAAATCATCTCGCCTTGACCCTGATGAATTTATCAACACGCTGATGGCGAACACCGATTTAGAATGTAATTCGCCGATTAACTTGGTGATGATGGGGCAAAACGGCAAACCTGCCCAAAAAGGGCTGAAACAAATTTTGACAGAATGGTTGGCGTTTCGTGTGGCAACCGTTACACGCCGCCTGCAATTTCGTTTAGACGAAGTACAAAAACGCATTCATATTTTGCAAGGCAGAATGACGGTTTTTTTGCATATTGATGAAGTCATCAAAGTCATTCGTGAATCAGACGAACCCAAACCAGAGTTAATGCGTGCCTTTGGTTTGACGGAAATTCAAGCCGAAGATATTTTAGAAATTCGCCTGCGGCAATTAGCACGATTAGAATGGATTAAATTAGAAAGCGAATTAGCCAAATTACAAGAAGAAGAAGGCAACCTGAAACACTTATTAAGCGATGAGACTGCAAAAAAACGCTTAATTATCAAAGAAATACAAGACGATGCCAAACAATATGGCGATGACCGCAGAACGCTCGTTGAAGCCGCCGAGAGAGCCGTATCCGTGCAAACCGTTGCGGACGAGCCGATTACCATTATTCTGTCGCAAAAAGGCTGGGTTCGCACACGGCAAGGGCATAATTTGGATTTATCGCAAATCACCTTCAAAGACGGCGATGATTTGCGGCAAACGGTTGAAAGCCGCACGGTTGCGGAAATTGTGCTGTTAGATAACTTGGGGCGTTCTTACACCGTTGCCGCCGCCGACATTCCAGGCGGACGCGGAGACGGCGTGCCGATTTCGTCTCTCATCGACTTACAAGCAGGTGCCCAAATCATCAC
>JAFWRB010000104.1 GCA_017508845.1 Neisseriaceae bacterium
CAATTAAATCTTGCTCTTCTTTATGATAAACAAGGAGATACTGAACAAGCCAAACAACATTGGCTAAATATTCAAGAAAAGCATGGTTTAGAACAATATGCCAAGGCTCAATTTAATCTTGGTGTTCTTTATGATGAACAAGGTGATATTGAACAAGCCAAACAACATTGGCAAAATATTCAAGAAAAGCATGGTTTAACACAATATGCCAAGGCTCAAATAAATCTTGGTGTTCTTTATGATGAACAAGGTGATATTGAACAAGCCAAACAACATTGGCAAAATATTCAAGAAAAGCATGGTTTAGAAACATATGCCCAAGCTCAATTAAATCTTGCTCTTCTTTATGATAAACAAGGAGATACTGAACAAGCCAAACAACATTGGCTAAATATTCAAGAAAAGCATGGTTTAGAACAATATGCTATGGCTCAATTTAAGCTTGGTCTTCTTTATGATGAACAAGGTGATATTGAACAAGCCAAACAACATTGGCAAAATATTCAAGAAAAACATAATAAAACAGCATATGCTGTGGCTCAATTTCAGCTTGCAATAATTTATGCAAAAGAAGAGAATGAAAAAGAATCTAAACAATGTATTATAAAATCAAAGGAATATTATCAAGATGATGGATATATTAAAAATGTTATGGATAATATACAAAATGCCAAAATTTTATTAAAGAATAAAGGAATATTATTAGAAATATTAGACCATTATTTAGATATTAGAAATGCTTTACAGGTTGTTCGTACAGATACGCCAGTTAATTTTCCTGAAAGAGCATTTGCTCATTATACAGAAGTGGATAGTGCCATAAATCTTCTTAAAAATAAAGAAAATAAGGACGAAAAAGAATGGAATTTTAGAATGGCTTCGGTAGAACAATTAAATGACCCTACGGAAGGTCAGGTATTGTTTGAATTCTTAAATAATTATTCTGAACAATTAAAACAACAAAATATTATTATTGAAAAACCAGCAGAACAGGCTATATTTACAGCGTGTTTTACTTTTAATCACGATAGCCTGAATCAATTTCGTCTATACGGCAAAAAACAAAATCAAGAAGCCACTGGTGTGAGTTTGGTTTTTAAACCCTCATTTTTTAGTAGTTCTCATCGTGGCATTATGAATAAACTAAATACATTTACAAAAGAAATAAGCAAAATGGATATTGAACAAAGTATAAAGAATGGCGTTGGCATACCTAATATCAGACTAAATAAAGATAATAAAACAGAAGAAAATACAGATAAGGAAGAAACAAAAAATACAGATAAGGAAGAAACAAAAGAATTATTATTACCATTATACCGTTGCATTTATTTAGACCCTGAAAGTTTTATGGAAAATGAAAATGAAGAAAAAGAACCCTATCTTAAAATAGCGGCTCGTGATGAATTAACTTTTTATCGTGAAAAAAATAGAAAAGTTAATGATTTTAAAAAATATAAAACAGAGATTGAACATATTGAAAAAGAAGTTCTAAAATATTTTAAGAAAATGATAAAAAGTATAGAAACATTATTTTCAGATTTGAAAAAAAATGAAAATAATGAAGAAATATTAAATACATTAGGCTTGATTTTATTACCATTAAGCCATTTAATTAAACATTCGGCTTTTCACGAAGAGCAGGAATGTCGTATTATTTATTGCTGTTCTTTTAATAATGGGCATATTGATAAAAAAGAAAGCCATAAAGCCAAAATTTTTCGCGAATATCGCCCCATAATCAATGATAAAGATATTGCCCGCATTTATTTGTCCAAAGGGGCAGAAAATTATGCTCATATATTCAAATCATTAGGCATAAAAACGGTAAGAATATCATCTAACCCATTCCGCACGGCTGAAAAAGAATAATCTTTCAGGCTGCCTGAAAAATTAACAGTACCGCCGTAGGGTGTGCAACTTGCCCGCCACGCGTTTTAATCCATTTTCAGGCTGCCTGAAAAGCGTTTTGCATTGTCGTTATATTTGATAGGCTACCCAAAAATTATTTTTAACTTCGCTTAAGCTCATTTAAAAATAATTTTTGGAGATTGCCACGCCGTGCTTACGGCACGGCTCGCAATGACGAAATGGGCTGCCTGAAAAGCGTTTTGCAATGCCGTTATTATTGACAGGCTACCCGATTAAATCGTCTTACGCCGATTTAATCGGAGATTGCTTCGCCGTTCTGTCGTACGGCTCGCAATGACGAAATGGGCTGCCTGAAAAATATAAAAATGCGTGGGCAATAAATTGCCCACGCTACGATTTGCTGTTGTTACGGCTGCTCGAAGACCTACCCTACGATTATTGTTTATTCAAAATTTCAATCACTTGGTCGGTGATGTCGTATTTTTTATCCACCCATACGGCGTTGTCTAACACAATATCCAAGTTCCTTTCGCGGCGGATTTGCATAATGGCTTGATAGGCTTGGCGTTGTAGGTGTGAAAATTCTTCGTTTCGCCGCAGAGAATAATCGGCTTCAAATTGTTGCAACAGCGGAATATACTGCTTTTGCAGTTTTTCGCGTTGTTTTTCTAATTTGGCTTTTGCCGATGACTTGCTTTCTGCCGCAATTTTTTGATTAAGCGACAATATTTCTGCCTCTTGGCGTTCCAAAGCGGCACGCCTTAACGCAAATTCGCTTTCTAATTGCCGATTGATTTCTTGTGCCGAGTTGCTGTCGGTGTAAATTCGCATGGTGTCAATGTATGCGAATTTTGGGGCGTTGTCGGCATGGGCTGCCTGAACGCTCCACAATAAAACGCCCAAGCATGCGACTTTTTTCAGATACTTCATAACACACCTAACATTAAAATACTGTTCCTAACTGGAACTGGAAGCGTTGCACTTCGTCCCCTTCTTTTTTGTTCAACGGCACGGCGTAACTGAATTTCATCGGTCCTAATGGCGAAATCCAAGTAAAGGCTAAACCAGAAGAATAGCGAAACTCGCTTTTAAATGAACTGGTGTGTCCTTTGCCGTAAGGAACAAAATCGTATTTGTTATAGCGTTTGCCGTCCCACACGCTGCCTGCGTCTGCGAATAGACTTAAACGCACGGTTTTATTGTTTTTCATACCGGGCATCGGAAACAGCAATTCGGCATTCATATTGGCTTGTTTGGTACCGCCCAAGTAATCGACATTGCCGTCTTGGTCGTAACTTTTTGGACCCACACTGCCACTTTGGTAGCCACGCACAGAACCCAAGCCGCCGCCGTAAAAATTGTGGAAGAACGGCAATTCGTCATTTTTGCCGTAACCATTGGCATAACCCACACCACCGCCTAATTGTAAGGTCAAACTACGCGATAAGGGGAAAAACCACGATTGCGAATGCGTGAGTTTGTAATATTGAATATCGCCGCCTGGTAAGCCGCCTTCAACATTAGCATTGATAATGTAACCGCGAGTAGGCCAAAAGGCGGAGTCTGTGGTGTTGCGTCCCCAGCCGATATTGCCTGTAATCGTCCAGTTTTTCTCGCCGTATTTTTCAACAAAATCCACATAGCGTTGTGGCGATTGCGGATACAGGGTTACTTTCATATTGTTCGCACCCAAACCGAAGTTTAAGCGGTCGTATTCGGTAATGGGTACACCCAATCTTGCTCCACCACCATAAGTTTCTGTTTTATAAGCAGAAATATTGGCTTTATAGGGGTCGTAAGCACGCCAGAATGCATCATAGCCCAAACTCACACCGTCAGGCGTGAAATATGGGTCGGTGAAAGATAAGGACGCAGTTTTATTGGAATCACTGTTCGACACCCTTGCACTCACGGATTTACCTGAACCAAATAAGTTATCTTGGGCGAAACCACCTGATAACACAATGCCGTCATCTTGCACATAACCTGCGGACACATTCACCGAGCCTGTGGGCTGTTCATGTACCACCACATCAATATCGGTTTGGTCAGGAGCGTCTGCGACTGGCGTTTGTGTAACTTTAACATCGTCAAAATAGCCTAATTGCTGTATGCGTTCTTGCGAGCGTTGAATTTTGCCGTAATCGTATGTCGCACTTTCCATTTGACGCAATTCACGGCGAATCACTTCGTCCCGCGTTTTGTTGTTGCCTGAAATGCGAATTTCACGCACATACACTTTTTGTTTGGGGTCGAGTGTTAAGTCAAAATCAACGGTGTCGCCGTTTGGTTTGGGTTGTACGCCGATTTCAGCAAAAGCATAACCCTCATCGCCCAAGCGATTGCGGATTTTTTCCAAAATGGCATTCAATTCCGAACGGTTATACCATTTGCCTGTTTTGACTTTGGCGATTTTTTGCAATTCTTCCATCGGAATTTCACGAGAATCGCCGCCCACGGTAACCGTTCCCCAGCGGAATCGTTCGCCCTCATTGACGGTAATCGACACATCTAAATCGTTCGGGTGTTTTTCGTTTGGTTTCGCGTCTGAATCAACTACGGCAAAATTCAAATATCCCCTGTCTTGATAAAACTCGGATACGCGTTGTAAATCTTCGGACAATTTATCGGGCGAAAAACGGTCGGATTTACTTAACCAAGTCAGCATACCTTTTTCGGACAATGCCATTTGATTACGCAAAGTACGGTCGGAATAGTGTTCGTTGCCGACAAAGTCGATTTCACGAATAACCGTAGTATCGCCCTCTTCAATGGCTAATTCTACGCCGACACGATTGCGTTCTAATGGCGTAATTTTGGGTTCAATTTTGACATTGACTTTACCACGATTAACATACTCGTGTTTTAAGCCCTCAATGGCTTGTGCCATAATCACAGGGTTATACACCCGCGATTGTGCCAAACCCATTGCGGAAATATTTTTGTGAATATCGGTATTCGATATAACCTTGCCGCCTGTAACTTCTAACTGACTGATGACGGGGCGTTCGGTTAAGGTTAAAAGCACAATATCATTTTGTGCTTCCACTTGCATATCGTCAAAAAAACCTGTGGCATACAAGTTTTTGATGATTTGCTCACCCACAATATCGGTGAATGCATCGCCGATTTTCACGGGCATATAGGCAAACACGGTATCGGGTTCAACCCGTTCCAAGCCTTCCACACGAATATCTTTAATGGTGAATGTTTCTTCTGCAAACGCAGGAGCAGTGCAAACAATGGCAGCCACTGCCGCCGTCATCAATTTTGTTTTCATCATATTGTGTTATTTATCCAAAAAAATATTTCAAATTCAATTTATTACTGTTTTCAGGCTGCCTGAAAAATAATTTATCAACCAAACCAACGCACAAAGTCATTAAAAAACGCAATGCACATTAACAAAGTCAGTGCGGCAATGCCCAAACGCACGCCAAATTCTTGCACGGCAAGGCTTAACGGTTTGCCACGCACCCACTCAATCGCATAATACAAAAAATGACCGCCGTCTAAAACAGGGATAGGCATTAAGTTTAACACGCCTAAACTTAAACTGACTAATGCCAAAAACGCGATATAGGGTTGAATACCGCGTTCCACAGTTTTGCCTGCCATTTCCGCAATGGTGCCAGGACCTGAAATATGTTTAATAGACGCTTGACCGATGAGCATTTTGCCAAAAAATTTTAGCGTGAGCCACGAATATTCCCCAGTTTGTTTGACACCGATTGAGGCTGCCTGAAAAATATTCGGCGTGTAAGCGTTTTGTACTTTTTTATTCCATTCTTCGTCTGCTGCCCAGTATGTGCCGATTTTGCCTACCGCTGGGCTATCCGCTGTTTCTTTAACGCTATCAGGCGTGAGTGTTACTGTGGCGATTTGCCCTTGTCGTTCATACTGCACGCTCAACGGCTTATTTGCACTTTGGCGAATTTTTTGCGTAATGATTTGAGCGGAATTCATCGGCTCGTTATCAATGGCAATAATTTTATCACCGTCCTGTAATCCTGCACGCCCTGCCGCACCGTCTTTCAAAACACCTTGCAACACAGGCAGTTGGCGATACGGCATAATGCCGATACTCTCTTTACCACGAGCCATTGCGTCAATCGCCGCTTTTTCCTTTTGCGTGTCGATTTTATATTCAACCGCTTGTCCGTTTTCATCTGTGGCGTTAATCGTAACCGCTTGTTTTTTATCCAAAGCCAACAACAATTCCACGCCGACATCGGTAAAATTTTTGATTTCTTTACCGTCAATTTTGTTGATGCGAACATTCTCTTGAATACCTGCTCGCTCTGCCACCGAATTAGGCACAACCGTGCCGACCATAGGCTCAATTTCTACCACGCCGAACATAGCGGCAACCGCAAAAAACACAATCGCCAAAATTAAATTCGTCAGAGGACCTGCCACCACCACCGCAATGCGTTTTAATGGGTGCTGTTTGTCAAACGCATACGGCAAATCTTCGGGGGCGACTTCGCCTTCACGCGTATCCACCATTTTCACATAACCGCCCAAAGGAATGGGAGCCAAGCACCATTCTGTATCGCCCTTTTTCTTCGACCAAAATGGCTTGCCAAAACCGATTGAAAACCGCAGCACTTTAATATTAAAAAAGCGTGCTACCAAATAATGCCCATACTCATGCACGCTGACCAAAATCAGCAAAGCCACAATAAAGGCGATAATGGTTTTAAGTGTAAAAAGCATTGAAAAACAAATTTATTTAAATTAAGGTGCGAATTATAAAACAAATCGCTTGTTTCGTCATATTTAATATGTGATTTAATATGCGTTCAGGCAGCCTGAAAAGGAAAAACCAAATGAACTCGTTACAACAGATTTTGCAACATTTAACCGAGAAAAAACAAACCGTTACCACCGCAGAATCCTGCACAGGGGGTTTATTAGCAGGCGAATTAACCCGATTATCAGGCTCGTCTGCCATATTTACGCACGGCTTTGTTACATACAGCAATGCCGCCAAACACGAATTATTAGGCGTATCCCAAGAAACACTGCAACAATTTGGTGCGGTGAGCAGTCAAACGGTTACCGAAATGGCAAACGGAGCCTTACAAAAAGCCCAAGCCGATTACGCCCTATCTGTATCAGGCATAGCAGGGCCTACTGGCGGCACGAAAGACAAACCAATCGGCACGGTATGCTTTGGTTTAGCGACAAAAAATCAAACGCAAACCCGAACCAAACACTTTTCAGGCAGCCGCGATGAAATCCGACAACAAGCCGTAGAATACGCCTTACAACTTTTGGTAGAAAATCTTTTATAGTCTTTTCAGAGTAAAAGCAGACAAGGCGATTTGACACAGACAGTATAGACAATACAGCAAAGCAAACCAACGCAGTATGATTTTGCTATGAAACGACTATACGCTTAGAAAAACTTGCATTGTGTCGCACGCACGGCTATAATGCCGCCCAAGTTTTGGGGGTATAGCTCAGTTGGTAGAGCGCTTGCATGGCATGCAAGAGGTCAGCGGTTCGACCCCGCTTATCTCCACCAGAGTTTTTAATTGTTATTTTTATCTCCTTTCGTTTTTATCTCTCTTTCTTTTGGGCTACTCTTTTGGGTAGCCATTTTTTTATTCATATAAAAAAACGGAAAGCCGTTAAACTTTCCGTTTTTTATAGTCGGTTCACAGCAAAAGCAGGCAAGGCGGTGAGCCTGCGACAGTATAAATAATACGGCAAGGCTATCGTTACGCTGCATGGTTTTGCTGTGAATCGACTATATTTCAGGCAGCCTGAAACAATCAATTTAATTAAAGAATATAGCGTGCAATATCTTTATCTTCGACAATATCTTTTAAGCGTTCTTCAACATATTGTGCATTGATTTCAATTTCGCATTGTTGTGATTTGAATGAAACTTCTTCTAACAGTTTTTCCATCACAGTATGCAATCGTCTTGCACCGATATTTTCAATTTTTTCATTTACTTGGAATGCTAATTCGGCAATTTTTCTAATGCCATCATCAGTAAATTGAATGTGAATATCGTCAATTGTAAGCAAGGCTTGGTATTGTTTGGTTAAGCAAGTATCGGTATCGGTGAGAATAGCGATAAAATCTTCCACGCTTAAATTGTCTAATTCCACGCGAATGGGAAATCGTCCTTGTAATTCGGGAATTAAATCGGACGGTTTGCTTACATGAAATGCACCTGACGCAATAAATAAAATATGGTCGGTTTTTATCATACCGTATTTAGTGGAAACGGTTGTGCCTTCAACCAAAGGCAGTAAATCGCGTTGCACGCCTTGACGAGAAACATCGGCACCATGTGCGTTTGATGACGCAACTTTGTCGATTTCGTCAATAAAAACAATGCCGTGTTGTTCAACTGCTTCAATTAAGCCGTTACGCAATTCTTCTTCATTCACCAATTTGTCGGCTTCTTCGTCAATTAAGACTTTCATCGCCTGAGCGACTGTCATTTTTTGCGTTTTCATTTTGCCTTTGTTAAAGCCCGCGAACATATCTTCTAATTGATTGGTAAAGTCTTCCATGCCTGGCGGACCCATTACCGACATAGTGGTTGTGGTTGTTTGTGCTACGGGAATGTCGATGACTTTGTCGTCTAATTCGCCAGAACGCAGTTTTTGACGGAATTTTTTGCGGGTTTCGTTTTCAGGCTGCTTGATTTCTTCGCCGATAAAACCTGCATTGGCAGGCGGCGGCAACAATACATCTAAAATACGGTCTTCAGCTGCGTCTTGGGCTTTGTTGCGATTTTCAGCAACGGCGGCGGCACGCATATTTTTCATCGCAATTTCGGTTAAATCGCGAATAATACTATCGACATCACGCCCCACATAGCCCACTTCGGTGAATTTTGTGGCTTCGACTTTGATAAACGGTGCATTGGCTAATTTGGCTAAACGGCGAGCAATCTCGGTTTTGCCCACGCCTGTGGAGCCTATCATTAAAATATTTTTCGGCACAATTTCGGAACGCAACGGGTCAGCCACTTGCGAGCGACGATAGCGGTTTCGCAAAGCAATCGCTACTGCTCGTTTGGCGGTATTTTGTCCGACTATGTTTTTGTCTAATTCGGAAACAATTTCCTACGGTGTCATCACGGCATTCATTCGGGAGTTCTTTCGGTTAAAAATGATATTCACGAGAAGATTAGGGCAAAGGGGAAAAATTCAAGACAATGAGCAATAAACAGTGAACAGTTATTTGCCTGACACGGCAAAACATAAAACCTAATTACTCATTATTTTTCAGGCTGCCTGAAAAAATAACAGCACCACAAACAATAAAACCGCTAACGACAGTTTGGCTAATTCGATATTAAAAAGTTTTGTATTATCAATAGAATACATTGTTTTTATATGAAATACCGAAAACAGAACAGGTAGAATAATTGCCCAGTAATAGTGATAGGAAATAGCGTAAATACTCCATAAAATCAAGGCGATGAATATTAAAATAGCGTGATAATGGCGAGCCTTGTTTTTGCCCAATCGCACGGCTATGGTGTTTTTGCCGCATTGTTTATCATTATCTAAATCCCTGATATTATTGATATTTAATACCGCAACACTCCACAATCCCAATGCGGTGGCAGGCAGAAAAATAGGCAGATTTAAGGTGTGGGTTTGTAAAAAAAACATACCGACCAC
>JAFWRB010000105.1 GCA_017508845.1 Neisseriaceae bacterium
CAAGTGGATAATGTTATCGCACAAGTCGTGGTCGCCCCAAGTGATGAAGATTTTTTGACCAGAAATTAAATAATGCTCGCCCTCTGGCACGGCTTTGGTTGCCACAAACGACAAATCCGAACCTGCTTGCGGCTCTGTTAAGTTCATGGTGCCAGACCATTCGCCTGTAACCATTTTTTCTAACACAAGATTTTTTAAGTGTTCATCGCCGTGTCGTGCGATAGACGCCATTGCCCCGTTACTTAACATCGGCAAAAGCGACAGAGCCAAATTACCCGAATCCCACAACTCATCACAGGCGGCAGAAACAATGTGCGGCAAGTTTTGCCCGCCAAATTCCAACGGTGCGTGCAAAGAAATCCAACCTGCTTCGCAAAACGCTTGGTATGCTTCACGCAATTTATCGTTCGTCAGCACCTTGCCGTCTTTGAATTTCGCACCGTCTTTATCGCCGATTTCATTGCTTTGTCCCCACAAATCAGCGGCAAATTTGCCCGCTTCTTCCAAAATCGAATCGACTGTATCAGGGTCTAATTCTTCGTTACCAGGCAGAGCCAAAACTTCGTCTAATACGCCGTGTGTGCGAATAGCGAACCGCAAGTCATCAATGGGCGGTTGATAATTATCCATAATCGTTCTCCGAAAGGTTGATGAAACATAATGCAACAACTTGCACGCGAAGCGAAACCTGACACAAATGTGTTTCAGGCTGCCTGAAAAAATATAACTATATGAAATATAAAAACTTTTTATATTAAGAATATCTTTACTTATGTTTCAGGCTGCCTCAAAGCCTTTTTTGACAAGGTTTCAAGCACTCCATTATACTCCGAAAGCCTGATAATATATATACTTGACAGCATTCTCTATAACTTATATAATTTCAATCTTTCACTGACGCGGGGTGGAGCAGCATGGTAGCTCGTCGGGCTCATAACCCGAAGGTCGTAGGTTCAAATCCTGCCCCCGCAACCAGTCAGAGAAATATTTAGGCCAGATAGCTCAGTCGGTAGAGCAACGGACTGAAAATCCGTGTGTCGGCAGTTCGATCCTGCCTCTGGCCACCAAGATTTCAATAAAAAACGGCTTAAAAACAAGCCGTTTTTTGTTTTTCAGGCTACCTGAAACTGTTTTCACAACCCAAACGGTGCCAAATCGCCTTTTCCTTGTCGAACGAGCGAAACGCCGTCTGTCATATCAATCACAGTTGTGGGCTCAACGCCGCACCAGCCGCCGTCTATCATCACATCAACGGCGTGCTCAAGCGTATCGCGAATGTCGTAAATATCGGTAGGCGGGTCATTTTCGTCAGGCAACATCAGCGTACAAGAAAGCATAGGGGCGGCGAGTTCTTCCAAAAGAGCCAAAGCAATTTTGTTATCAGGCACACGCAAGCCGATGGTTTTGCGTTTGGGGTGCAGCGTGCGGGACGGCACTTCACGGCTGGCAGTGAGAATAAAGGTGTAACTGCCTGGTGTTGTGGCTTTGAGCAAGCGATACTGGGCGTTATCCACGCGTGCGTATGTGCCTAATTCGCTTAAATCACGACACATCAGGGTTAAGTGGTGCTTTAAATCGATTTTGCGAATGGCTAAAATTCTATCCATTGCCGTCTTATCACCCAAAGCACAGCCCAAAGCGTAGCAGGAGTCGGTCGGATAAATAATCACACCGCCCTGCCGAACAATATCCGCCGCCTGCGTAATCAATCGCTCTTGCGGATTATCGGGGTGTATGTTCAAAAATAATGCCATTTGTTTTCCTTATGTTTTTTATATTTCAGGCTGCCTGAAAGAATAATTTATTCAAAATCATCAGCCGAAAATAATTCAACTAATTGCGGGGCTTTATAAATTTTTGTGCCTGTTAATTGTTTTAAGCATTGTGGCAATTTGTTTATATTGTTATTTGCCGAAAAAGCCAGTTTTTGTAAATTTGTTAATTTACTCACTTGTTGCAAAATATTTGCCATATTTTGACAATTATTTAAGGTAAGTTCTTGTAAATTTTGTAATTCACCAATACTTTCAGGTAGCGGGCTAATATTATTGCCGTCATAAGAACCAAGATTTAATACTTTCAAATTTTTTAATAATCCAATACCTTGTGGCAATGCAGATAAATTATTGCATTCCATTAAATCTAAATATTCTAAATTTTCTAATTGCCCAATATTTTGTGGCAATGTTGATAAATTTTCACAATAGTTTAAATATAAAGATTCCAAACTTTCTAATTGAACAATACTATTTGGAAGACTAATTATTAAATCATTGCATGCTAAATTTAAAGTTCGCAATTTTTTTAATTGCCCTATTTGTTCAGGTAGCGTAGTGAATCTCAATTGATATAAAGTTAAATGTTCCAAATTTTTCAATGTACCGATTGTATCAGGGATTTCGCTAATATCACTGTTTTCTATGATTAATTCTTGCAAATTTTTTAATTGTCCGATTGTTTCAGGCAGCGTATTTATAAAACAAAATTCTATTCCAAATACTTTTAAATTTTGTAATTTACCAATACTATCGGGTAAATATTTTAAATTGTAAAAAAAGCCAATATGCAGTTCCTGTAAATTTTCTAATTGACCAATAGTTTCAGGTAGCGTCTCTATATCTTCAAAAGCATATAAACTTAAATATTCTAATTTTTTGAATTTGCCAATACTTTCAGGAAATTTAGAAAGATTAGGTAATCTTATTTTACTAATAATTTCTTTACTAACAATTTCATTGCTAAAACTTTTTTCAGGAAGTTCATTAGGACTCCAAATATACTCTAATTCTAATTTAGTCAAATTAGATAAATAGGTGTCCATTTCTTCATCGCTCAAATTTTGTAATTCGGGAATAATGTTTTTCCATTCAAGAATTTCATTAAGAGAAAAGTTCATTTGTCATACTCCATTTTATATTGATATATTTTTCAGGCTGCCTGAAATCTTTCAGGTAGCCTGAATATGATTTACCGCTTCACCTTACTCTGCTGATAAATCGGCATAACCTGTGGCAAGGCTTTGCGGATATTTTCTATGCGGGCATTGTTTGTGGGGTGTGTGGACAAAAGACCCAAAATCACATTGTTGTTATTGCTTGCTTTATTCATTTTTTCCCACACGTGCACCGCTTCTTCGGGGTTGTAGCCTGCTTGTGCCATTAGCCGCAAGCCGCCCATATCCGCGTCTGTTTCTTGCGAACGCGAAAAGGGTTTGTCTATACCTAAACCTGCGGCAATATTTGTAATACTCGTTAAATCCGTACCAGTGTAGGCACTTGCCACAGAGCCTACCACTGCGGCGGCAACGCCTGTAATCACTTTCTGCCCTGCGTCTTTTTTGCTGTGTTCATGTAGAGCGTGCGTCATTTCGTGTCCGACAATGGCGGCAATTTCGCCATCTGTTAAATTCAGTTTTTCCACAATGCCTGTATAAACCACTGTTTTGCCGCCTGGCATAACAAACGCATTCAGTTCGTCCTTGCGAATCACACTCAACTGCCACTCAAAAGGCGCACCTGTTTGATTGGCGGCATCGGCGTATGGTTTTAGATTATTAAAAATAGTATGCACACGGCGAGCGGTTTGCGAAGTGGTATCCAAAACGCCCTTTTGCTGTGCGGCATTGACCACTTGGGCATAAGATTTAGCGGCTTGGGCGTTTAACGATTGCGTGTCCGCACCTGTCATCTCCGCAACCGCCATACAGCCTGATACGGCAAGCACAGCACTCAAACACAAAGCCCATAAACGATTTGGCTGTTTCATTGTTGTTACTCCTTGCAATGTGCATAAAAGTGCTATTTTATTATTGCATAGCCGTTTGGACAATGATTTTATGCAATGTTCGTTGATTTAGGCTGCCTGAAAACAAGGTTTATTTTTGACGAAGTCAAAAATCTTTATTTACGAAGTAAATAAAGAATTGCGAAGCAATCAAGCCGAAGTTTCGGCGAAGCAAAAAAAATAATCCACAAAAAACCGCTTGAATAAAAACATTCAAGCGGTGTGTATTTGGTGGCGAATCAGGGACTCGAACCCCGGACACAAGGATTATGATTCCTCTGCTCTAACCGACTGAGCTAATTCGCCGTAAAAGAGATAGGGATTATAAAGCGTTTTTGGTTTTTGTCAAGCGTTTCAGGCTGCCTGAAATTATTTCAACCGTGCAATGTGTTCTATGGCCGCATTTGCCAAATATAAACCGAATGTAGCCGTAACCGTCATCACCGCCCCATAACCTGCACAGGATAAGCCTTGCGGTGCAGTGTCGCACGGCGTTTGGGGCGGGATAATTTGTTCTTCCGAATAAACACACGGCACAGCCATTTTGCCGTTTCGTGTCAAGCCATAGCGTTTGCGTAAAGTGTATCGCATATTCGCTAACAGTTTATCGTTGCGAACACTCGCCAAATCGGCATAGCGAATTTTTTCAGGCAACCTCTGCCCCCCTGCCCCGCCAGATACAATAAATGCTTGATTGTGTCGAATAAAATAATCTGCCATTGCCGCTTTTATTTTCACTTGGTCAATGGCGTCAATCACAAAATCAAAAGGCTGCCTGAAAATTTCAACCAAATTATTTTCATCAACAAAATCTTCAATTTCAATAACTTGGCATTGCGGTTGAATTTCTCTAATGCGTTCTTTCATCGCTTGCGTTTTCGGCTTGCCGATATTGTCGGTTAAAGCGTGCAGTTGGCGGTTGATATTCGATTCGGCAACATTGTCTAAATCAATCAGCGTTAAATGCCCCACGCCTGTGCGGGCTAACGCTTCCACAGCCCACGAACCCACACCGCCCAAGCCCACAACAGCAATATGGGCTGCCTGAAATTTTTGTAATGCGTCATTGCCGTAAAGCCGTGCAATGCTGCCTAAACGCCTGTCGCTATCAAATGGAAAATTTTTCATATATGAGATAAGTCAAGATAGTTTGTAAAAGCACTTTTTTGTGCAGAAAATCATATTATACTCACACCGAAACTCAAATACGGAGAATAACAATGATTTATAAACATTTGGTTGTTGCCGTTGATGGCAGTCGCACTTCCCTGCAAGCACTCAATCACGCTGCCAAGTTAGCCGCTTTGTCGCAAGCGGAAATGACTTTGGTGAATATCGCCAATCCGTCCGAATATATGGCACTCGCTCCCGAATTTCTGCAACAAGAAAGTTACGAATCCGCCGCTATGTCGCAAGGCAATGAAGTACTTGAATACGCTGAAAAAGTTGCCAAAGAAGCAGGCGTTAAAGTGGTTCATCGCCACTTGGCTGTGTCGGTGAAAGGGGCAAGGGATATGGCACAGCAATTAGTCGATTACGCCGAAGAACAAAAAGCCGATTTATTGGTGTTAGGCACACACGGCAGAACAGGCTTAATGCATTTGTTGATGGGCAGTTTCGCCGAAACGGTAATGCGACAAAGCACTTTGCCCTTGCTGATTATTCGCGGGGTGAGTGAAGATAAAGCCGAGAAAAAAGCAGAGTGATTTGTGTGAAATAATCAAACGCTTAAATCTTTTGATTTAGGCGTTTTTTTAGGCTGTCTGCAAACAAAAAAACGCAGGTTTTCACCTGCGTTTTTATAGCCACTCCATTCAATTATTCTGCTGCTTTATCAAATGCTTGTGTGCAATGCGGGCAACGAGTTGCACC
>JAFWRB010000106.1 GCA_017508845.1 Neisseriaceae bacterium
AGGCTGCCTGAATAATTTAAATCAACACCTACGGCATTGCAGTGAGTTAGAAACCTGCCTTACAGCAGCCTAAATTTTTTGTTTCTGTACGGGTTTTGCAGGGGTTTCTAAAATTCAATTTGACAAACAAGAGATAATTTGGGTAAAATTGCCGTCTTTCAGTTGTCGGGGCGTAGCGCAGCCCGGTTAGCGCATCTGCTTTGGGAGCAGAGGGTCGTGAGTTCGAATCCCACCGCCCCGACCATTTATTTATCGCCATTGGCAATAATGCGAGTGGATCTCAAATCATCAGTTGCAGGATTGCGTCCGTAGCTCAACCGGATAGAGCACCGGCCTTCTAAGCCGGGGGTTACAGGTTCGAGTCCTGTCGGACGCGCCAAAAATACCACAATGGTGGTTGTAGCTCAGTCGGTAGAGCTCTGGATTGTGATTCCAGCGGTCGTGGGTTCGATCCCCATCAACCACCCCATTAAAAAATCGTTTCACTCACACTCTTCTCTTATCAAAACAGGCATTTTGTGGTAAGGTATTATCTTTTGCATTGCACCACTTTTTTCAGGCAGCCTAAATAAAACGATTGTCGAGGAACGAAATGAACCGCCCCTACAATTCAGAAATTTTTAATACACTCAAAGACTTCTTCATCTCTCTGCCCCATTGTGCGGCACTGGGTATGCAGTTTGAAAATATGGTCGGTTGCAAGCCCACTTTAAGTATAAAGTGGCAGCCTGAATTTGTCGGACACGCCGACAGCGGCATTTTACACGGTGGCGTGATTACACCATTGATTGATATTGCAGGGGCAACAGCAGTGGCGGCTCATTTGGATATGCCCGAAGCATTAGCCACTTTGGATTTACGCATTGATTATCTGTGTGCCACACCGTCCGCAGGTAAAATTTTAGCCACAAGTGAATGTTATCGCTTGGGAGCACAAGTGGCGTTTGTGCGAACAGTGTGCTATACCGATGAAAATTACGAACCCTTTGCATTAGGCACAGCAACCTATATGCGTGTAATGGACCCGTTTGCGTTAGAAACCTCCACTTATATGAATATTATGGAAAAACTAAAAGAACAACAACAAGGTAAGTAAATATGGACACATTTATTTTAGATGAAAAATTAACCGAAAAAACCTATCAGCAAATTCCTTACGCTAAATTTATCGGCTTGCGTGTGGGTTATGACCGTGCTTTGCAACAGATTTTGTTTCATCTGCCGTTCAAAGAAATGTTGATTGGCAACACGCTTTTGCCTGCCATTCACGGCGGTTTGACAGGCGGATTTATGGAAAGTTGTGCCGCCACTTTTTTGCAACTGAACGCTCAATTAGACAAACCGCCGAAAACAGTTGATTTTTCTTTGGATTATCTGCGTTTTGCCAAAGCGGCGGATTTATACGCCGATTGTTCGCTGACACGCAAAGGCAGTCGTATTTCGCATGTAATGGTGCGTGCTTGGCAAAAAAGCCCTGATTACCCTGTGGCATTGGGACGAGTGCATTTTCTGTCGAAACCTGATTAGTTTCAGGCTGCCTGAAAACCTTATATCACGCCAAATCTTTCAGTTGATAAATCACGCTCAATGCGTCTTTTGGAGAAAGATTATCGGGGTCGATTTTGTCGAGTATGTCGGTCATATCGTGATATTTGTTTAAATGCTCTTGGTCTTGTTCGCTGGTGTCTGATTTGTTTTCGATAAATAAATCGCCTTGTGTATTGTTTTGATTGGCATTTTCTTCTAATTGTGCCAAGTATTTTTGGGCAGCGACAAGCACGCGTTTAGGCACGCCCGCTAATTTGGCAACCGCTATGCCGTAACTTTTGCTTGCCGGACCTGGTTTAACTTGGTGTAAAAACACCACTTCCGCTCCGTTTTCAACGGCGGTTAAGTGCATATTGAATGCGTCAGCATATTTTTCAGGCAGCCTTGTGAGTTCAAAATAATGTGTAGCGAACAGCACGAAACTTTTGTTTTTATTCAATAAATGTTCTGCCACAGCGGTAGCAATCGCCAAGCCGTCCAAAGTGGCCGTGCCACGCCCGACTTCGTCCATTAACACTAATGAGTGTTCGGTTGCTTGGTGCAGAATTTTGGCAGTTTCCGACATTTCAACCATAAAAGTGGAGCGGTTGCTGGCTAAATCGTCTGACGCACCGATTCGGGTGAAAATGCGGTCGATTTTGCCTAAAAGAGTTGCATTCGCAGGCACAAATGAACCTGTGTGGGCAAGTAAGACAATCAGGGCAGTTTGTCGCATAAATGTGGATTTGCCGCCCATATTCGGACCCGTAATCAGCATTAAACGCCGTTTGTGCGTGAGTTCGCAATCGTTTGGCGTAAAGTGGTCGGTCGTGCGAGCCACAATAGGGTGGCAACCTCGCTCAATATCAATCACAGGATAATCGGCAAATTGCGGTTTCACCCAGCCGTTTTCATCGGCTAACTGGGCGAATGTAGCCAGCACATCAAGCGTGGCAGCGGCTCGGGCAATATCGCGAAACAATTTCACATTATCTTGTAGTTGCCTTAAAATGTCGTCATACAACCGTTTTTCTAATGCCAACGCCCTATCGCGTGCGTTTAAAACCTTGTCTTCAAAGGCTTTGAGTTCAGGCGTAATAAAGCGTTCGGTGTTTTTCATCGTTTGACGACGAATATAATGTGCAGGGGCGTTTTCTGCGTCTTTGCGGCTTAATTCAATATAAAAACCTGCCACACGATTATATTCCACTTTCAGGGTGCCTAATCCTGTGCGTTTTATTTCTTGTTCTTGTAAATTTTGTAAAAAGTCATCGCCATTATTTTGGATTTGACGCAATTCATCTAATTCAGCCGAAAAACCGTCTGCAATAACATTGCCATCTTTGACCATTGTCGCAGGTTCAGGCAAAATAGATTTTTGTAAAAATTCTGCTGTTTCAATACCTTGTGGTAAAAGTTTTGCTAATTGATTGAGTATTTCACTGTGCGAATTTTCAGGTAGCACAATATTATTTAAAATAAAGAAACTATTTCGCAATGCAGATAAATCGCGTGGTCGAGCAGAGCCTATGGCAATGCGTCCGACAATTCGTTCAATATCGGCTAATTGTTTTAATTGTTGATGAATATTTTTATAGTCATCGCATAAATTTTCTACGGCTATTTGGCGGTTTTGAATGCGGGCAATATCGCATAAAGGGTGATGCAACCAAGATGCCAAAAGCCTTGACCCCATATTGTTCGCACAAGCGTCTAATTCTGAAAACAAGGTTGGAGCCGCTTTGCCGCTAATGGTTTCGGTGATTTCCAAATGGCGGCGAGTGGCAGCGTCCATCGCAATGTACGCCTGATTGCTTTCTAACGCAATGCTGTCCAAGTGTTGCGGCAAATCCTTTTGCGTTAAACGCACATAATTTAACACCGCACCTGCGGCAGCAATCGGCAAGGGATTGTCGTCAGGCGACAAACCAAAGCCGAGTAAATCTTGCACGCCAAAAAAGTCGCACAACAGAGCATAACCTGCATCTAACGCAAATTGCCAGTCATTCAAACGCGTTACGGCAGCCTGAAAACGACTGGGCAAATCAATGCGTAGTGCGTCTGACAACAAAATTTCCGCAGGTTCCAAGCGTTGTAATTCATCTTCTAATGAAGATAACTCTATGTTTTTACATAAAAATTCGCCTGATGACACCGACACCCACGCTAACGCCGCTCGATTTTTATGCACCGCTAATGCCGCCACACGATTTGCCTGTTTATCAGGCAATAACGCCGTATCGGTGAGCGTGCCAGGCGTTACAATCCGCACAATTGCCCGTTCAATCGGCCCCTTGTTCGCCCCTGCGTCCGTGAGTTGCTCGCAAATGGCAACCGACTGCCCTGCTTTCACCAACTTTGCCAAATAAGGCTCAATCTGATGAAACGGCACACCCGCCATTTTAATCGGCTCACCATTCATCTGCCCACGAGCGGTGAGCGTAATGCCCAAGAGAGAAGACGCAATGACCGCATCATCAAAAAACATTTCATAAAAATCGCCCATACGATAAAACAACAACTTATCCGCACATTCTGCCTTAATGCGAAGATATTGTTCCATCATAGGCGAAACCGCAGGTTTGCCCATAATATCAGCCGAAAAAAGGAATTATTTTACCTTGATTGGGGAAAAGTTAAAACAGTGAGCAGTGAGCAGTTAGAAGTGAGCAGTTATTTTGTTTTGCCTTGCGGCAAAACGGATTATATTTAGATAACGCTTCGATTGTGCTTTTAGGCTGCCTGAAAGAAATATCGAAGCGTTATCTAAAATAATATCCGTCAAGCCGTAGGCTTGACTAAATCACTGCTCACTGCTCAC
>JAFWRB010000107.1 GCA_017508845.1 Neisseriaceae bacterium
ATCCCACAGGCTTTGCGTCCTTATTTGGGCGGAATGGAAGTGCTGAAATAAATTTCAGGCTGCCTGAAAAATAAAAAACGCTTTCAGGCAGCCTGAAACACTTGACAAATAATTGACACGGCGATACAATCCGCCTTTTTTACAAAAGCGTATTTAAGGACTAACACAACATGCCAAGTATTAAAGTTAAAGAAAACGAACCTTTTGAAGCCGCAATGCGTCGTTTTAAACGTGCGGTTGAAAAAACAGGACTTTTAACCGAGTTGCGTTCTCGTGAAGCATACGAAAAACCCACTACCGAACGCAAACGCAAAAAAGCCGCCGCTGTCAAACGCACTCAAAAGCGTTTGCGTAGCCAACAGTTGCCACCCAAACTGTTCTAATCGGCAAATAGAATACGCTTTGTGCCGCAGATTTTTTCTTCTGCGGCTTTTTCCGTTTTTATAGGTAAATCCATTCCCTTGTTTAACCTATTGTTTTTATTAGGGTAAATTATGTCGCTCAAACTTAAAATCAACGAAGATATGAAAAGTGCAATGAAAGCACGCCAAACCGAAAAATTATCAACCATTCGTATGCTTTTGGCAGCAATGAAACAAGTTGAAGTCGATGAGCGAGTGGAATTGGACGACAATCGCATTGTTGCCATTATCACCAAAATGGTGAAACAACGCCAAGATTCGGTGAAAATCTACCGAGAGGCCAAACGAGATGATATGGCAGACAAAGAAGCGGCAGAAATCACCGTGTTGCAAGCGTATTTGCCACAGCAGTTATCCACTGATGAAGTCGCTGCTGCTATCGATAAAGCCATTACCCAAACAGGGGCAAGCAGTATGGCTGATATGGGCAAGGTAATGGGCATTTTAAAAGGCGAATTGGCAGGGCGTGCAGATATGGCAGTGGTCAGCCGTTTATTGAAAGAAAAATTAAGTAAATAAAATCTTTCAGGCTGCCTGAAACTATTTTAGGAATATAAACAATGGCAATCCCACAAGATTTTGTCGATGATTTATTGGAAAAAATAGACATTGTCGATGTTATCGAAGAGTTCGTGCCATTGAAAAAAGGCGGGGCAAATTATTTGGCCTGCTGTCCTTTTCATCAAGAAAAAACGCCGTCTTTTACGGTGTCGCCTGCCAAGCAGTTTTTTCATTGTTTTGGTTGCGGCGAACACGGCACGGCGATTGGTTTTATGATGAAATATGCGAATTTGTCGTTTGTGGAAGCAGTCGAGAAATTGGCAGATAGAATGGGCGTTGTCGTGCCGCATACGGGGCGAGTGGAAAATCGTGAAGAACGCGAACAACGCCAAAAACGCCGTAAAAGTTTGGAAGAAACACTTAACGAATGTGAGCAATTTTATCGCCGTAAGTTAAATGCGTTTGTGGTAGCTCACGAATATGTGAAAAAGCGTGGTTTAGACGCGGCGACAATAGAAAAATACGGCATAGGTTATGCCCCTGATAATTATCAGAATTTACAAGAAATTTTTGATGATTATCCAAATGACAATTTGGTTCAATCGGGTATGGTGATTGAAAACGAAGGACGATTTTACGACCGTTTTCGTCATCGCATTATGTTTCCGATTAGAAACCCGCAGGGCAAAACCATTGCCTTTGGCGGACGCATTTTAGACGCAAAAGGCGATGCAAAATATTTAAACTCGCCTGAAACGCCGCTGTTTAATAAAGGCAGTTGCTTATATGGCTTATTTGAAGCACGGCAAGGCATTAAAGCCGCTAACCAAGTGCTGGTTGTAGAAGGTTATATGGATGTCGCTGCCTTGTCGCAATATGGCATTCATTATGCGGTTGCGGCGTTAGGCACAGCGGCAACGGCGGAACACATTAAGTTGTTGTTTCGTGAAACAAATCGCGTTTATTTTTGTTTTGACGGCGATAATGCGGGACGCAAAGCGGCGTGGCGAGCGTTGGAAAATGCTCTGCCGCAGTTGCAAGACGGTAAAAGCGTGTCGTTTTTATTTTTACCGCCTGAACATGACCCTGATTCGTTTGTGCGTGAATATGGGGCAGAGCATTTTTCAGGCTGCCTGAAACATGATTCGATTGCTTTGTCGGACTATTGGTTAGACGAATTGGTGCGACAAGTGGGTAATGTGGCAAATGATGAGAGCAAAGCACAAATCATTCGTTTAGCCAAACAACATTTGCCGCAAATGGGCGACAAAGCAAGTGCCTTAAAATTTTTGATGACGCAAAAATTGGCACAAAGAATTGGCGTGGATATGGCGGATTTGGATTACTTAATTGGGCAGGAAATCGCACCCAAAAAGAAATCCTATAAAACGGCAAAATTGCCGAAACGCTCCATTTATCGCCCCAAAAGCACGACAACGGCACAAAAATTAGCAAAATGGTTGTTGCTTAATCCGCAATGGGCAGAATATGTTAGGCTGCCTGAATATTTGGCATTGCCTGATGAATATTCTTTATTGCAAACATTAGCAACACTCATTGAAGAGTTGAAATTAACCCATACCGCACAAATATTAGAAAGATTGCGTGGTACGGAATATGAAAACATATTGCAACACATTCATTTAACAATGGAAGACGGTGAAGACTGGACGCAAACAACCCATGACGATAAACGGGCTTTTACTGACGGCGTGAATAAACTCATTATGGCAATGAAGAAAACGCAAATTGACGAATTATCCGAAACTGCAAAACAACGCCCTTTAACTCGTGCGGAAGAAGAACTGCTTCATCACTTACTTGTGCTATGAATATTAAACAATCCTTTCAGGCAGCCTGAAAACGATTTGGAGTAACTCGAATGGCAACTTCAACAAAATCGAAAAGCACCAAAACAGTCGCGGCAAGCAAAAAAACAGCCGCTAAACCTGCGGTAAAATCAACCGCTAAATCGGCAACGGTAGCAAAGAAAGCCACAAGCAAAACAACTGCGGCAAAAAAACCTGCTGCCAAAACAGTGGTAAAAACAGCAACAAAATCCGCTACGGCAAGCAAAACTGCGGTAAGTAAAAAACCTGCGGCTAAAACAGTTGCGAAAACAGCCGCTAAACCTGCGGCAAAAGCCACAGCGGTTAAAAAAACTGCTGCCAAAACAGTGACAAAAGCGGCAACGAAATCCACTACCGCCAGCAAAACTGTGGCAAGTAAAAAACCTGTGGCAAAAACAACCGCTCAATCCGCAACAGTAGCAAAGAAAACCACAAGCAAAACAACTGCGGCGAAAAAGCCTGTGGCAAAATCAAGTGATAAACCTACGCCCAAAACTGTGGCAAAAAAATCTGCTGAAAAAAACACAGCCAAAGCAGTAGAAAAAGAAAACAAATCGCCAGAAAAAGAAAATAAATCCGCTAAAAATAATGGCAAAAACAAAACGGTAGAAAATAAAGAAACGGTTTTATCGGCTCAAAACAATCAACCGCACGCTTTAACCGAAGCGGAAAAATTAAGCCTGCAACAACTCTTTAAAATGGGTAAAGAACGCGGTTTTGTAACCCACGCCGAAATTAACGACCGCTTACCTGAAAGTATGGCGGCAGACAGCGACCAGTTAGATAACTTGCTGAAACTGTTAGGCAATATGAACATCACCGTTACCGAAGATAAAGCCGATTCGGAAATGTTGATGAACGACAACGCCACAGTGGTCAGCGAAGAAGATGCCGAAGCCGAAGCCGAAGCCGCTTTGTCGAATGTGGATTCAGAATTTGGTCGCACCACAGACCCTGTACGAATGTATATGCGTGAAATGGGAGCAGTGGAGTTACTTAAACGAGAAGACGAAATTGTTATTGCCAAAAAAATCGAAGAAGCCCTAAAAGATATGGTGCAGTCGTTAAGCGAATGTCCTGGCTCGATTGCGGAAATTTTGGACTTAATCGAAAAAGTGAAATTAGGCGATTTGAAAATTGACGATGTGGTCGAAGGCTTTGTCGGTGCAGACGATTTAGGTGCATTGGATATTAGCAATGAGCAAGAAGTTGA
>JAFWRB010000108.1 GCA_017508845.1 Neisseriaceae bacterium
ATTATATTATACTGTCTTCGGCTCGTTGCCTTGCCTGTTTTTGCTGTGAACCGACTATAAAGAGCGTTTTTTTTCAGGCAGCCTGAAACTTATCTTACAACACTTCCACAATATGATTTTGGTTGGTATAAATACAAATGCTGCCTGCAATTTCCAGCGATTTTTTGACGATTGCGTCAGGCGGCAGGTCGGTATTTTCTTTTAAGGCAATGGCGGCGGACTGGGCGAATGCTCCGCCTGAACCGATTGCCGCAATGCCTTTTTCGGGTTCTAACACATCGCCGTTGCCCGTTAAAATCAGCGTATTGTTTTTGTCGGCAACAATCAACATCGCTTCCAAGCGGCGTAAGGCTCGGTCGGTTCGCCATTCTTTGGCCAGTTCAATCGCGGCGGTCAATAATTTGCCTTGATGTTTTTGCAATTTACCTTCAAACAGTTCGATTAAGGCAAAAGCGTCTGCCGTGCCGCCAGCAAAGCCTGCTAACACTTTATCTTGATACAATTTACGCACTTTGCGTGCCGTGCCTTTCACGACTGTGTTACCTAATGTAACTTGTCCGTCCCCGCCGATGGCAACTTGGTCATCTCGGCGAACGCAGACGATGGTTGTTCCGTCAAATTGTTGCATTTTTTGTCCTGAATAAAAAGGTTAATTGTTGCATAGATTAGGCTTTTTGCAAAATATTCAAGTTACAGGCTGCCTGAAATATTCTGATAGATGATAATGTTTGTTATAATCTGACTTTTTATATTCGTCTGAACGGAAATTTGGCTATGTTGCAAACCATTATTATGATTTTAGTATTAGCGGCGGCTATTATCTTGTTGGTGTTGGCATTTAACGCCTATCAAGAAGCACAATATCGCAAGAAAATTCGCAAACAATTTGGTCATTCCGACCGTGATGCTTTGTTAGAAGAAAACGCCGTTTCCGTGCGAGATGGTGAAACAGGCACGCTGAACGCCTTTGCCCCAGTTGAAGATGACGAAGAATTTGAAGTTCCTGTGGCAAAAGCGGATAAAAAGAAAAAAGCCGAAAACTTGGACGATGTATTTGAATTTGCTGCCACAGATGATACTGCTGAACCAAAAGCGACAGCCGATACGCCTGATGATAATACAGAAACCAAAGGTAAGTTATTGATTAAATTAGAAGATTTAAAAAACACCGAACTGTCTTGGTTTCACCCGTCTTTTGATTATATGGCGTATATTTCGCTGTATGAACCCAAAGAACTCACCACACTGCCGTCTTTATCCGCAGGTTTGCACCGTTTTCGCATTGTTGGTTGCACAATGGACGGGCAATTTCAGCCTGCCGACCCCATTCCTGGTGTGTATTACCAAGCATTTGTGGTTGGCTTACAAGCCATTAGTCGTGCGGGTTTAGCCGAACGCAATGAATTAGACAAATTTGGCGATAAAGTGAAAGATTTTGCCAAAAAAATGAACGGTGAAATTGAATTAGCGAATATCAGTAACTTCTTGCAAAACGCTGCTCCTTTGGACGAATTGTGTGCAAGGGTCGATCAAATTATTGCCATTCATTTGGTCGGACACGGCACGGTTACAGGTACAAGAATGCGTACTGCTTTGCAATCGCGTGGTTTTGAACTATCGCATGACGGTGCGTTTTATTATCCCAATTCGGACGAACCTTTATTTTCGGCGGTTGATTTGGAAGGTCGTTCATTTACTTCCGAGCAACTTTCCACGCAAGAATATCGCGGATTTAGCATTCTGTTTGATGTGGCTCATGTGCCGCCTGGACGCAAAAACTTCGACAAATTTATGGATTTAACCGTACGATTAGCAGGCGATTTAAGCCTAAATTTGGTTGATGACCAGTTGCAAGAACTCTCCCCACAATGGCTACGCGATGTCGGCGAATACATTGCCGAACGCCAAGAAGAAATGCAACAAGCAGGCTTAATACCCGGTGATGAATTAGCCAACCGTTTGTTTTCGTAAGTAATTGTTATTGTAGAAAATACCGTTATCGCAGGATAGCGGTATTTTTATAAAATGGTAGGGTGGGCAACTTTGAAGCCCCGTGCGGTATAAAACTCTTTCAGGCAGCCTGAAAGATATTTATTAAATGAGTTAGGAGTATTCGATATGAAAAAATCAACACTTTTTGTTTTACTTGCTATTTTTTATAGTGTAACTGCCTGTGATAATTCGCAACTATCTGCTGTATCAGATTTAACAGAATATTATGATGAAGCAAGAAGTTTTGAAAATGGCTTGGCTGCGGTTAAAAAGAATGGTAAATGGGGATTTATTGATAAAACAGGAAAAGAAGTAATACCTATGCAATATAGTGATGTGGGTTATTTTAATGAAGGATTAGTTCCTGTGGAATTAGGAGAGCAATGGGGATTTTTTGATAATAAAGGGCAAGAAGTTATACCTGTAAAGTTACAATACGATAATGTTTGGAGTTTTCGAGAAGGACTGGCAAAAGTTTGTAAAATAGGTAATTTTGAATGTGGATTTATTGATAAAACGGGACAAGAAGTAATACCTGTGCAATACAAACAGGCAATGCCTTTTCATGAAGGATTAGCCGTTGTTTCAAAAGGTGAATGGGGGATTATTGATAAAACAGGAAGAGAAATCGTACCTTTACAGTATAATGATATTCCATCTAATTTTATCAATGGGTTATCAGTAGTTGAAAAAGATAATAAATGGAAATTTATCGATAGAACAGGAAAAGAAGTTTTTCAATTACAGTCGCAATATAGTTCAGTTTTTCTTACAACAGAAAACATAGCAGTAGTAATCAAAGATAACTGGGATAAATGGGGTATTATTGATTTAAATGGAAATGAAATAACGCCTTTACAATATAATTTCATAAATCTTGATTTTCAAAATGGATTAACGATTGTTGCACAAAATAATAAATATGGTGTAATTGATAAAACAGGAAAAGAAGTGATACCTGTGCAATATGATGCTATTTCTATTCCTAATCAAGGATTATCAAGAGTTAAGAAAAATGATAAATATGGATTTATTGATATAACAGGACGAGAAGTTGTTCCTATAAAATTAGAATATGATGAAGTTTGGAATCTTGTTGAAGAATTAGCCGCTGTTAAGAAAAATGATAAATGGGGTTTTATTGATAAAAAAGGAAAAAAAGTTATTTCAGTACAATATGATAAAGTAAATAATTTTAGCGAAGGATTAGCGTCAGTTCAAAAAGACGGAAAATGGAAATTTATTGATAAAAAAGGTAAAACCGTACTTCCTAAAAGATAAATTTTATTTTTCAGGCAGCCTGAAATGAATACCGAACAGCCAAACACCCCTTTAACCGTAACCCAACTCAATAGCCATGCTCGATTTTTATTAGAAGAAAAAATCGGCAGTGTGTGGGTGTCGGGTGAGATTTCGGGCTGGAAACCGTCTGCGTCTGGGCATTGTTATTTTTCCTTAAAAGACAACTCCGCACAGGTGCGTTGTGCCTTGTTTAAGGGTGCGGCAAGCCGTTTGGACTTTGCCCCCAAAGATGGGGACGCGGTCGAATTATTTGGCAAGGTTACGGTGTATGAAGCAGGCGGTTCATATCAAATTATTGTGCAGGAAATGCGTCCCACAGGGGCAGGACGCTTATACGCCGCCTTTGAAGCCCTGAAAAAACGCTTGTCCGCCGAAGGCTTGTTTGACACGCAGAAAAAACGCCCCATTCCCACAATGCCGCAAAAAATCGGCATTATTACAAGCCCTGCGGCGGCGGCGTTACGCGATGTGGTAACCACGCTACGCCGCCGTATGCCTTTGATTGAATTGATTATTTATCCCACAGCGGTGCAGGGTAAAGGCAGTGAAAACGAAATCGCCGCCGCCATTCGCACGGCAAATGAACGAGCCGAAGTGGATACACTGATTGTGTGTCGTGGCGGCGGCAGTATTGAAGATTTGTGGGCGTTTAACGAAGAAATCACCGTGCGAGCAGTGGCTAATTCGGCGTTGCCGATTGTCAGCGGCGTGGGGCATGAAACCGATTTTACGCTGTGCGATTTTGCCGCCGATATGCGTGCCGCCACACCAACTGCGGCGGCGGAATTATGCTCCCCAGATAAAGAAGAATTATTATTAAAATTCAATAAATTAGATGAAATAATGCGGCACCATATACACCGCCGTTATTATGACGCGGCTCAATATTTAGACCGATTAGACAATGCTTTACTGTCGCCACAAAATTTATTAGAGCGACAACAAAAACGCCTGTCCGACTGCGTTGTGCAACTTTCAGGCAGCATACGCCAACGCCAAACGGCGGCACAAACGGCATTTATTCATCAATGCGATTTGCTGTCTTTTGTGCGTCCCAACCTTTCAGGCTGCCTGAAAAAAGTAGATGATATGCAAATGGCATTTTGTCAATCTATTGATAATAAAATCAAAGACTTGCATCAAACATTAGACAATAAAGAACAACTTTTAAACGCCGTCTCACCGCAAACCATTTTGCAAAGGGGTTTTAGCGTGGTGCTGAATAATCAAGGCAAAGCGGTTGTTTCTGCCCAAGATTTAGCCGATAAAGAAATGATTAACATTCGTTTTGCACAAGGCGAAACAAGGGCAGTGGTGCAGAAATGAAGCACCGCAGGTGCTTATAGGGTGGGCATTCTTGCCCACCACAACGCCGAAAGGCGTTGATAGACTATTTCAGGCAGCCTGAAAGATAATTGAAACGCGTGGGGTTTCAAAGTTGCCCACTTTACACTTGCTGAAATGTTTTCTATGTTATCAACGCCTTTCGGCGTTGTGGTGGGCTGGAAAGCCCACCCTATAACAAAACTTATCGGTTTTGCGGTGGGTTGAAGACCCACCCTACGATACAATCTTTTTAGCCTGCCTGAAAACCTTGAAATTCACGCAAAAAATTTTCAAACATTTTCATACCGTATTCGGTAAGCAAGGCTTCGGGGTGAAATTGTACGCCTTCAATCGGCAAATTTTGATGTCGCACGCCCATAATTTCGCCGTCTTCTGTTTCGGCGGTTATCTGCAAACATTCAGGTAGCGTTTCTCGCTCAATCGCTAAACTGTGGTAACGCACGCAACTAACAGGATTAGGTAAGTCTTTGAATACACCGATATTTTTGTGCATTACAGGCGAAATTTTGCCGTGCATTAAGCGTTTGGCACGCACCACTTTGCCGCCAAACACCGCACCGATGGTTTGATGCCCCAAACACACGCCCAAAATCGGCACTTTGCCCGCAAAGCGTTCAACCGCCTGCATAGAAATGCCTGCTTCAAACGGCGTACAAGGGCCAGGACCTACCACGAGATATTGCGGTTTCAGTTGTGCAATTTTGTCGCAGTCAATTTCGTCATTGCGATAAACCGCCACTTCCTGCCCCAACTGCCCTAAATACTGCACAATGTTGTAGGTAAAACTGTCGTAATTGTCGATAAAAAGTAACATATTCAAGTTATTTACGCACTTCTTTTGTGCTTAAAGTTGAAATCAAAATTCACTGTTGTAAATATTACCACAGTTATCCATAAGAAGAAAATAATGATACATTTTTTTATTTTCTTCTCTTACTTGTATTCTTGCATATGCAAAACCTAATGTTTTACTTAAAAAATTGAAAAATTTATCACCACTGTCGTATAAATATCCATTTTCAGGATGTTTTTCAAAACAGCCATATACTTTTTCTGTTGAGAAAATATATGCACCATAACATTCATTTGATTGTTTTTTATATTTACTACTATCCAGTATTGCATATATATCTTGTTCATTTAAAAATCGCATTTTCTTAAAACAAAAACCGTAATAATTAAGCGTTGCAATAGAAAATGGTAATAATAAAAATAGCACTGAATATAATAATTTTATTTTTTTGTTTTTAAATAAAATTTTGATAGTAGATATGGATAACAATAAATAAACTAAAATACCAATGATTACCATAAACTTAATTATCAACATATCAACGCCAAGCATAAAAACTCCTTTTCAGGTAGCCTGAAAACACATAAAAATGCATTGTACAAACTTTTCTACCTGATTTACAATCTTATTTTTCAAAAAGGAACGCTCCAATGACTGCCGCCGAAATAATTCATCACGCCATTCGCAAAATTCCCGATTATCCGCAACAAGGCATTTTATTTTACGACATCACCACAGTGTTGAATAATCCGCAAGCCTTTCGTTTGGCGGTTGATTTAATTGCCGATTATGCAAAATCACACAATATAGACTGCGTGGCAGGTTTGGAAGCACGCGGTTTTATTATTGCAGCGGCAGTGGCGTATCGCTTGAATGTGGGCTTTGTGCCGATTCGCAAAAAAGGCAAACTGCCAAGTGCGGTGTTTCGCAAAGATTATGCTTTGGAATACGGCAAGGCAAGCGTGGAAATTCACCAAGACGCTTTGGGTTCAGGCAAACGCGTGTTGCTGTGCGATGATTTAATTGCCACAGGCGGCACCATGTTGGCAGGGGCAGAATTACTACGCCGTGCAGGTGCCAACACCATTCACACCGCCGCCGTGATTGAATTTAGCGATATGGACGGCGGCAATAAAATCCGCCAAGCAGGCTTGCCGCTCTTTTCCATTTTGCAGACGGACGGGTCTATGCAGTGAGCAGTGCTTATGTCCTGCCTTATCAGGCAGGACGGATTTTTTAGATGACGCTTCGATATTGTTTTTCAGGCAACCTGAAAGAAAATCGAAGCGTTATCTTCAAATAATCCGTTTTGCTGCAAGGCAAAACCAAATAACTGCACACTTCAATAAAAAATGCGTCATTCCCCTGATTTTCACTTATAATAAGCCGTTTGATGAAATTTCAAATCAAGAATACACAACAGTTTGAGGTTACATAATAAGATGAAGCGTTACACTTTACTGCCCTTGTTGGCGGTGTCGTTATTGGCATTGAATGCGTGTGGTGATAAAAAAGACAATCCGCCGCCGCAAGATACGCCCATTGTGGTTAAGCCTGCCATTAAAGAGCAAAAGCGCGAGCAGACAAAAATTCAAATGCAATTACCTGATTTTACTCAATTAGTTGAAGAAGTCGGTGCGTCTGTGGTGAATATTCAATCGCACCGAGAAAATGCAGGTAATTCATCATTCAATGATTTATTCAGTTTTGGTTTTGGTGATGAAGAAATCGACCCATTTTTCGACTTCTTCCGCCGTTTTCAGCCTGATGAAAAAGAAGACACAGTGGATAATGGCTCTGGCTTTATTATCAGCAACGATGGTTATATTTTAACCAATGCCCACGTGGTCAAAGACGCAGATAGTGTTAAGGTGATGCTCACCGATAAACGCGTGTATGCGGCGAAAATTATTGGCACCGACACGGCAACCGATACGGCTTTGCTGAAAATTGAAGCACAAGATTTGCCTATGGTGAAAATCGGCAATCCCAAAGATTTAAAAGTGGGCGAATGGGTGGCAGCGATTGGTTCGCCCTTTGGCTTTGAAAATACCGTTACCGCAGGCATTGTGTCGGCGAAAAAACGGGCGTTGTCGGGCGAAAATTATATTCCCTTTATTCAAACCGATGTCGCCATCAATCCAGGCAATTCAGGCGGCCCACTGTTTAATTTATATGGCGAAGTGGTGGGTATGAATTCGCAAATTTACACCCGTTCTGGCGGATTTATGGGCATTTCCTTTTCCGTGCCGATTGATGTGGCGATTGGCGTGTCCGAACAG
>JAFWRB010000011.1 GCA_017508845.1 Neisseriaceae bacterium
GCAACCCAATTTGAGCATTCGTCAAAAAACAGGCACTGATGACGCAGTGGCAGGCGGTAACGGCTTTGGTGGCGTAATTCAATCAGGTCGCAGCGGTCGTGGTCGCACGCGTGGTTTGAACTTAACCGCAGAATCGTTCAAGGACAATGCCATTTTGGACGATTTTGAAATCCCCACAGCAATCCGCCGTCAGGCAGACTAATGGTTGTTGATTGTGGTTGATAAAAAGGGCGTGTGAAACGCCCTTTTCGTTTGTGTGGTCAAATTTTGTTCTAAATTAACTGTATTTTGACTATAAGTCAAAGTTTCAGGCAGCCTGAAAATAAATAATACAATCAAAAACTTATTAAAAAAATCGACTGTTTTTTGAACTTTTTGCAAATACTTGCGTCCAACCCCTTATGTATCTCTTGTAAGAGCGATACATGTAGTGAGTAAGACGTTTTCCCTGCAATGATTACCGCTGGCATTTAATCCCTTTGTGCCAGCGGATTTTTTTATTGTCAGTTCGTATAAAACCAATCTTATTTTTCATTTCAAAATGTTTCAGGCAGCCTGAAACTTGTATAATGCTGTTTTATTTTATTAAAAATTCCTATGCTTGTTACCGCAATTATTAAAGAATTTAAACTCTTGTGGCGAGATTTACACGGCTTGGCTGTGCTGTTTGCCTTGCCTTTGGTGTTTATGCTGATTATGTCAGCGGCGTTAAATAACGACAGCGACCCGCACAAAGGCGTTTCGGCGGTGCTTTTAGGGGCGGCGGATAACGCCTTAAATCAGGATTTAGTCGAGAAACTCAATCAACAAGGTTTTGAGATGCGTTTTCAGGCAGCCTTGCCTGATATAAACGAACAAGCAAAAGAGATGATTCGCCACACTGACCGCGAAATGGTGCTGATTAACCCAAACGCTACACTTGGTGCATTAGAAGATGAACAGCCTTTGTCGCTTGTGGTGCGTCCGAATATGGATAAAGCCAAGTTAGCAGGCATTCAAGGCGTGTTGCGTCAGCAATATACCGAAACGCGTTTGCAGGCATATTTTAACCAAGATAAGCAAACGGCTTTGGATTTACCCGATACCGTGCCCGCCCCATTTCAAAATATTATCAACGAACAATATCAAGAAAAAAACGCACAACGCATTGATAATATTACAAAATATTTAGAACAACAACAATTTAATGCACAATTTATAGACGGCACGGGGCAAGCAACGCAACGCCCTAATTCGGTGCAACACAGCGTGCCTGCGTGGTTGATTTTTGGTATGTTTTTTATTCTCATACCGCTGTCGAATGTGATGATTATGGAAAAAAATACCAATACAATCATACGCTTACGACTTTCTCCTGCGGCGGCGTGGCAGTTGATTGCCGCAAAATTTGTGCCTTATTTTTTAATCAATCAAATTCAATTTTTGCTGATGATTGCGGTTGGCGTGTGGCTTTTGCCGTATTTATCTATTCCTGCCTTACAACTTTCAGGCAGCCTGAAAAATTATTTATTGCTCTCATGGGCGATTAGTTTTGCCGCTTTGGGCTATGGTTTGTTGGTGAGTATTGTCGCCAAAACCACAGAACACGCGGCGGTGTTGGGCGTGGGCGGCATTATTTTAATGGCGGCAATTGGCGGCATTATGGTGCCGTCTTTTGTGATGCCTGATTTGATGCGAACCCTATCGCAAATTTCGCCGATGGCGTGGGGATTGTCGGGTTTTGAAAACCTGCTCTTAAATCGAGCCACAATCGCCGAAATTCTGCCGAATATCCTGAAATTAACCGCATTTGGCAGCATTTGCCTAATCATCGCAACAGCCGTTTATGCACGAAAAATAAAAACGGTTTGAAAGATTTTCAGGCAGCCTGAAAAACTTGTGTAAGCATTTCAGAAAACAAGCCAAAGCGTTATAATAGGCAACTTGCATATTTTCAGAAAGAAGGATTGTATGGTTGCCCCTAAATACCGCCGTATTTTGTTGAAACTGTCGGGCGAAGCCTTGATGGGCACGGATTCGTTTGGCATTAACCGTGAAGTGGTGATGAGCATTGTGGCTCAAATCAAAGAAATTGTGGATTTGGGCGTTCAGGTTGCCGTTGTTGTGGGCGGCGGTAATATTTTTCGTGGTATGGCAGGTGCCGCTAACGGTATGGAGCGTGCAACGGCGGACTATATGGGTATGTTAGCCACAGTGATGAACGCTTTGGCACTGAAAGAAGCGTTTGAAAATATTGGCGTGCATGCCCGCGTACAGTCGGCGTTAGCTATGCAGCAAGTGGCAGAAACTTATACTCGTCCCAAAGCCATTCAATATTTGGAAGAAGGTAAAGTGGTGATTTTTGCCGCAGGCACGGGCAATCCGTTTTTTACCACAGACACTGCCGCCGCTTTGCGTGGCGTGGAAATGAACTGCGATGTGATGTTAAAGGCGACTAATGTCGATGGTGTTTATACCGCTGACCCGAAAAAAGACGCAACGGCAACGCGTTATCAATCGTTGTCGTTTGATGAAGCCATTAGCAAACAGTTGAAAGTAATGGACGCAACGGCGTTTGCTTTGTGTCGTGAGCAGAAGTTGAATATCACGGTGTTTGGTATTTTCAAAAACGGTGCGTTAAAACGCGTGGTGATGGGCGAAGATGAAGGCACTTTGGTTGCGTGTTAATCGAACGCTGTTTCAGGCAGCCTGAAAGGTTAAAACATTATGGAAAACAAATATTTAGAAGTTTTGGTTTGCCCTGTGTGTAAAGGTCCGTTGGAATATAAACCCGATTTGCAGGAATTGCATTGTAAGGCGTCCAAATTGGCGTTTCCCATCAAAGATGGTATTCCTGTGATGTTGGAAAACGAAGCACGGCGTTTAGATGAATAGTTTTTCAGGCTGCCTTTTTCAGGCTGCCTGAAACTTTTTAAGGAGTAAAATAATATGTTAAATCAGTCTTTTACCGTAATTATCCCGGCCCGTTTGTCTTCTACACGGCTGCCTGAAAAAATTATTGCCGATATTGGCGGCAAGCCCCTAATTGTGCGAACGGCAAATGCGGCGGCAAAAAGTCGTGCGGCTCGCGTAGTTGTTGCGGCGGACGATGAAAAAATTGTGCAAATCTGCACGGATAATGGCATCGACGCGGTTTTAACCGACAAAACGCACCAAAGCGGCACGGATCGTTTAGCCCAAGCGGTGTCGTTGTTGGGGCTGCCTGAAAATATGCCGATTATCAATGTGCAGGGCGATGAGCCTTTAATCAATCCGCAAATTATTGATGATTTGGCAGACTTTTTTATTAAAAGCGGTCTCAATATGGCAACCGCCGCCCATGCGATTGATTCTATTGATGAATTTCACAATGCGAATATTGTGAAAGTGGTGTTGGATAAAAATAACAACGCCCTGTATTTTTCGCGTGCAACCATTCCTTACCCACGCGACAGTGGTGAAATGCCCACGCAAATTTCGGTGTTGCGACATATTGGCATTTATGCGTATAGCGTGCCATTCTTGTTGAATTATCAAAGGCTTGAACAATCGCCATTAGAAGAAATTGAAAAATTAGAACAGTTGCGTGTGCTGTGGCACGGCGAAAAAATCGGCGTAATGAAAACCGCCATTATCCCTCATGCAGGCGTGGATACGGCGGACGATTTAGAACGAGTACGGCGGCTGTGGGCAGAACAATAGTTTCAGGCAGCCTGAAAGGTTTATTTTTCAATTTGTTATCAAGGAAAAAACACATGAATAACACAAACGATTTTGAATTAAGCACACAAGAAATTGACGAATTAAAAGATTTTTTGGCTTGTCCTGATACAACAATCAATAATACCGACAAAAAACCTGATTTTTCTGCTTTAAATAAATCGGCAGAAATGAAACAATATTTATCAACAATTAAAAAATTGTTTATTTATGGCGTAGGGGCTACTGGTATATCTAAATTACCGAATAGTATTCAATATTTAACACAATTAGAAGATTTAACACTTTATTGTTGCAGAACGCTAACCACACTGCCAGAAACAATCGGTCAATTAAAAAACTTACACCGTTTGGATATAAATCTATGCGATATTAAAAAACTGCCCAAAAGTATTGTGGCACTAAAAGAATTAACAGAATTACATATTATTTCTCCTGTTTTATCTGAACTACCTGAAAATATAGGTGAATTAAATAAAATTGAGAAATTATCTATTAGCGGTAGAATGGGAACAACCGAGTTGAACCATTTGCCCGACAGTATTAAAAATTTAACTAATTTAAGAAAATTGCATATCAGTGGATTACCCTGTTTAACCACATTGCCTGATAGTATGGGCGAATTAACTGCATTAAAATATTTAGAAGTATGGCAATGTAAGAATTTATCTTCATTGCCTGCAAGTATTGCACAATTACCCAAATTAAGGAAATTTGAAATAATTGAATGCAATAATCTTAATGATATTCCCGAACAAATCAGGCAATTAACTTGTTTTGCTTTTTATGCAAATCGTTTGGAACGATTTGAAAAAAAACAATCAACAGAAGAACAAAAACAAACTAAAAAAGTGCTGTCGCAAATTAAAAAAGACACTGCCACGCCGATTATTAAAATTAAGCCCAAAAAAGCCAAGAAACTGCCTTTAACTGCCAGCAAATTTGGCGGTGTGCCGTACTGGCTGCCTGAAATGCCGTATCCTGTTGATAACAATGGCGAAAAATTAGCCTTATTAGCCCAAATTGATTTGGCAGAACTGCCGAGTCTGCCCGATTTTCCCACAACAGGCTTGTTGCAGTTTTTTATCAGCAACGATGATTTAGCAGGTTTGGACACGGATAATCCTTTATCGCAAAGTGGGTACCGCGTGGTTTATCACGCAATGGTTAATCAAAATATCACGGAAAAACAAGTACTTCAATTAGATATTCCGTTAGAAAATATGCCTTGTAGCGACACGCAATATCAACTGTCGTTTGATTTAGGCTCGCAATCTATGGGGCTTGGCGATTATCGTTTTGAAAAATTGTTCAAAACAACCGCAGAAAAATTAAAAATTGAGTTCGATGAA
>JAFWRB010000109.1 GCA_017508845.1 Neisseriaceae bacterium
ATTATACGATTTTTGCCCTATTTTGACATTCTTAGGCTGCCTGAAAATAAGGTTTAGTTGATACGAAATATCAACCTTTGATAAACGCAGTTTATCAAAGAAGATTGCGAAGCAATCAAACCGAGCAAGGGCAAAGCCAAAATTATTTTTTCCCCTGCCTCATCTCTTTTTGCAACGCCTGCTTCGCTTGTTTTTCCTGTTCCATTTTTTGAGCAGTCGCAAACCACTCTGCCCATTTATCAGGCGTTTCTAATGTGATTTTGCCTAATGCTGACGAACGAAAATCCTGCAAAACAATTTCTGCCGCTTTTTGATAATTCACACGATTACCAGATAAAACCGCTCCACGCCGCTTGGCGATTTGGGATAGCCATTCATCGTCATGCGTGTTTTGGTCTAATTCATTTGCAGAATAACGATTTTGCAATTCTTTTAAGTAATTGTTTTTTAAGTAAGAAATTAAATACAAAGCGACATCTTCTTCATCTATGGCGTTACGCCCCACAGAACCTGCAATCGCCAAGTTATAGCCTGCTTCTGGCACAATGATTTTTTGCCACAGCATACCAGGTGTGTCATACAACCAAAAATCGTCTGCCAAAATCAAGCGTTGTTCTGCTTTGGTAACGCCCGCTTCGTTGCCTGTTTTCGCTGATTTTTTACCAATCATCGTGTTAATCAGCGTAGATTTACCCACATTCGGCACGCCGCAAATCATTGCACGCAAAGGTTTTTCTATGCCGTTTCGGTTAGGACACAAGTGGCGGCAGGCTTTAATGACTTTTTGACTATCGGCATAAAGCGTGGCACTGATGGCAATCGCATCTGTAATATTCTGCCCTTTGAAGTGATTTATCCAAAGTTCTGTACGAATGCCATCAGCCAAATCGGCTTTATTCAGCACTTTCAAACACGGCACACTGCGAGCAGTTTTGGCTAACAAGGGGCTGATTGATGACGCAGGTAATCTTGCGTCCAAAACTTCAATCACCACATCAATATTTTTAACGCGTTCGGCAATGGCTTTTTTTGCCTTATTCATATGACCTGGAAACCATTGTATGCTCATTATTTTGTCCTTTCAGGCTGCCTGAAAAACTATCTTTCTCTTTCGGGCAACTGTCTGTGTTTTAACAATACAGGCAAGGCTGCCTGAAAGTGTTCGCTCAGTGCATTTGCCACAAATACCGAACGGTGTTTGCCGCCTGTGCAGCCTATGGCAATTTTAAGATGATTGCGTTGTGTTTTCAGTTTTTCAATGCGGTGTTGAAGCCACTCTACTAATTCATCAATCAAATCTCTTGCTTGATTATTTTGGGCGAAAAATTGTTGAATAGGTGCGTCTAAGCCTGTATATTCGCGTAAGTTTTTGTCATAATAAGGATTAGGCAATTCTCGGACATCAAACACAAAATCTGCGTCAGACGGTATGCCGTACTTAAAACCAAACGATTCGATTGTCAGCACAAAGGGGCTATCTGCCACGCCTACCCACGACCGCACTCGGGCGGTAAGTTGTGGCACGGTTAAATAGGAAGTGTCGATGACATAAGCGTTTTGCCGCAACGCTGCAAGCATTTCTTGTTCTCTTTCAATCGCTTCTTCTAATGAAAGATGATTTCTTGCCATAGGGTGCGTACGGCGAGTTTCCGAAAAACGGCGGATAAGCGTTTCCGTTTTGGCTTCCAAAAACAAAATCGCCACATCAACCCCTGCGGCTTTTGCCATTTCAGATAAACGCTCAAAGCGGTCAAGCGATACACCCAAACGCGAATCCATACTCACTGCCAAACGCATATCACTGTTGTTTTGATAATGCCATTTGGCAAGTTCTGGCAAAAGCGTGGGCGGCAGATTATCAACGCAATAAAAATCGCAATCTTCTAATGTTTTCAATGCAATCGATTTGCCCGAACCCGATAAACCGCTAATCAGCGTCAATTTCATTTTTGATATTATCCTTTTTCATTACCGCTGTGTGGCGGTCTAAAAATTCTTGCGTACTGTCGATACCGCGTTGTTGTAAAATGAAATTTTGCACAGCCGCTTCAACTAATACCGCCAAGTTTCGACCCACAGCCACAGGAATGGTGATTTTGCGAATTTTCACCTTTAAAATTTCATCGTATTCAATCAGCGTATTCAGTCTATCCACCGTTTTCATATAATGGTCATCGGCTGGAATTAAGTTGATGATTAACTGCAAACTTTTGGTCAGTCTAACCGCTGTTTCGCCGAACATTTTGCGAACATTCAAAATGCCCACACCCCGCACTTCGAGAAAATCCCGCAACACCTGCGGACAACGCCCTTCTAATTTTTCAGGTGCGGTGCGGTGTAATTCCACCGCGTCATCGGCTACCAAACGATGACCACGCGTGAGTAACTCTAACGCCAACTCACTTTTCCCCAAGCCAGACTGCCCTAAAATGAGTACGCCCACTTCAAACACATCAAGAAACACGCCGTGTTTGTTAACCGACACCGCTAATGCTTGTTGCAAATAAATCCGCAGAATATCCATTAAATACGGACTTTCCACAGGCGAAGTAATCAGGGGGACATTGTGTTTGTCGCAATAATCCAGAAGCAACTGCGGCACAGGCA
>JAFWRB010000110.1 GCA_017508845.1 Neisseriaceae bacterium
CCGGCAGCCTGAAACGGATTTTTTTATAGTTCATACACTTCAAAAATTATTTTTTCACTTGCCGATATAAATCCAAAACTTTGGCGACCGTTTCGTCAATGGTTAAATCGGAAGAATCGACCAAATGAGCGTCTGCCGCTTGTTTCAGCGGGGCAACGGGGCGGGTTTTGTCTTTTTCATCGCGTTTTTCAATATCGGATAAAATTTGTTGAAATTGAGCAGTATTCAAGGCAATGCCTAATTGTTTGGCACGGCGTTCGGCTCGGATTTGTGCGGTTGCAGTTAAGAAGACTTTTAACACCGCTTCGGGAAACACTACGGTTGCCATATCTCGGCCGTCAGCCACAACGGCGGACGCACGCGAAAAATCTCTTTGCCGTTGCAATAAGGCTTGTCGCACTTTGGGCAGTGCCGCAATTTGACTGGCTAATAGGCTGATTTCTTCGGTACGAATATCGGCAGACACATTACTGCCGTTTAACAAGATTTCGCCACAATGAAACATCACGGGCAAGTGCAAGGCTAATTCAGCCACAGCGTTTTCGTCCTGCAAATCCACCCCCTGCTCTTTGGCGTATAAGGCGGTTAAGCGATATAACGCTCCTGAATCTAAATATGCCCACTGCAAAGTTTCCGCAACTTTCGCCGCAATCGTTCCTTTACCAGACGCAGAAGGCCCGTCAATCGCAATGACTGGATATGCCATAATGTGTTTCCTTTTATTGTGCAAGCCTTTATTTTACAAAGTTTTCAGGCTGCCTGAAAGTATTATTTATATTATCATTGGTTGGGATTGCCACGACTGCTACGCAGTCTCGCAATGACATATCCGTAAGCGATAAATCGCTAACGGATATTGTCAGCTTTTCAGGCTGCCTGAAAAGTTATTTATCTTCATTCTTCCGCCATAGAATAATCAATTTACCTGAATGAGCCACAAGGTGTGCATTCAGTCGCTCGCAAAAGATTTGGGCGAATTGTTCTCGCTCATCTCTATCGTCATTACGAACGCGGATTTTAATTAACTCATGGGCTTTTAAGGCCATATCCGCTTCACGCACAACTGCGTCTGTTAAACCGTTCTGACCAATCATCACCACAGGTTTTAAGGCGTGTGCTTGTGCTTTTAAGGCTTGGCGTTGTTTGGGCGTTAAAGTTTGTTTGTCCATTTTTCAGATACAATTTAATTAAAATACGCTATTTTACTCGCAGTTCATTTACAATATGCACTTTTATTTCTTTCAGGCAGCCTGAAAACTATTATATTCAAATGAGTAATCCGCCCAAAAAAAACCGTTCCAAAACTTCGCAAGCGTGGCTAAATGAGCATGTGAATGACCCTTTTGTGCATTTAGCACAAAAAGAAGGTTACCGTGCAAGAGCCGCTTATAAGTTATTAGAAATAAATGAAAAATATAATTTATTGCGTCCAAATATAACGATTGTCGATTTAGGTTCGGCACCGGGTTCTTGGTCGCAAGTAGTCGCTCGAAAATTAGGCAAATCGGCAACTGTTTTTGCTTTGGATATTCTGCCTATGGACGAAATTGACGGCGTAACATTTATTCAAGGCGATTTTCGCGAAGATGCCGTTTTGCAACAATTAGAAAACGCAGTGGGCTTAACGGCGGTTGATTTGGTGATTTCTGACATTGCTCCTAATATGAGCGGCAACACGGTAACGGACCAAGCGAAAAGTTTTTATCTGTGCGATTTGGCTTTGGACTTTGCCCGTAACCATTTGAAAGACGGCGGCGATTTTTTAATTAAAGTGTTTCAGGGAGCAGGTTTTAACGAATATTTGCAGGAGATAAAAGCGTCTTTTGCCAAAACCCTATCCGTCAAACCCAAAGCGTCAAGGGGACGCTCAAATGAAATCTACTTATTAGGGCGTGGATACCAAAGATAATTTCAGGCTGCCTGAAAGGTTTTATTAAAAGGAAAAACAAATGAAAACCTTTTATCGTGAATTTGCAACATTGATGAATTTTCTTTACTGGTTACCTATGTTTATCAGTGTTGCGGTGGCTATTGCTCTTTCAACGGTGGTTATTTGGTGGGGTGGAAATTATTTCAAAATTAAAAAGATTTATAAAATTATTGCAAATATTATTGCAGTTGCATTAGCCATTTTTATTATTCCCTTGCATTGGACTGTTCCTGTTAAAAAAGAAGAACAAAAAGCGATTGCTGAATACAACGAACGCAAAGAAAAATACGAAGCCGCCAAAGCCGTTTTTGACGAACAATGCAAAAAAGCAGGCGAAAAAATTTATCGCACTGTGGATAATGTTGATGGGATTATGCTTTTGAAAGTATGGTGGGAAAATGATACAGAAGATTTTACTATTTTATCTAATGAACCTATGTGGGAATATGCGGCTTTAACACAAATAGGTGGTAAAAATTATATTGATAATTTTCTTGATAATTTGCAATCTAATGGCATACATGGGAATGTTTGGAAATACCAGTATGTAGATGTTAAAACAAAAAACGATAATCAAATAATAAAACGCTTTACAAGAAAAGAAGATAAACAAAAAAATGGAGAATTAAATATAGAAGAAAATCCAGTTAATCCTGCTCGATATGCGGTTACATACGAAACAGATGTTGATCCTGAATTACGCAAACATTGGGTTGCAGGAGTAACGATTAAAATTATCGACCAGAAAACGAATGAGTTATTGGCAGAAAAGATTGTTTATTCGCGTGCATTAAGTATTGGCAAGCGGAAACAAGGTGGTGCTTGGCGGAGAACGGAAACTTGTCCTGATTACAAGGAAATTGATGAGCCCATAAGCATATTTGTTAGAACGGTTTTAAAACCACAAATTTTGGAGTATTAACATGAGTAATCAAAAAAACACACAACCCAGTGCAAGTGAATTATTAGAGTTCACAAATCTTCAAATCGCCGTATAAACTTAATTTATTATCAAAAACAATCTATTATATAAAATAAATTCTTTTCAGGCAGCCTGAAAGTTTAATCAACCAAAACGATAAGGAGATTGCGTACGCCGTGATAAATCACGGCTCGCCATAACACATTATCCGCACGAAAAGTGCTGCTCCTGCACGGGAAATGCCTCCCTTGCACGAAAGTGCTACCTCTGCATGGGAAATGCCACCCCTGCACGGGAAGTACCACCCCTGCACGGGAAGTGCTTTCAGGTAGCCTAAAATTCCAAATCATTCAATATTTTTCAGGCAGCCTGAAAGAATTTTGTTATCATATCGGGTTTAATTTATCCGCTCTCTAAAATGCAGGAGTAATCATCAAGTGAGCAATTC
>JAFWRB010000111.1 GCA_017508845.1 Neisseriaceae bacterium
CAGGAATACGCCAGTCAATGGCCAGGTCGGGGTCGTCCCACGCTATGCCTCCCTCACACATACCCAAAGCATTTTTGCCGTGGTCATTCGATACGCCATTCAAACCTTTAACAACATAGTTAAACGCCGTTTCCCAATCCACTTCAATCCATTGATTATCCTGCTTAATCATAGGACGAGTTAAGCGATTTTCGTGGTTCAAACCCTCATACGCAAAACGGTCTTTATCGGATAACCAACATTCGTTAATGCTTTCATTTTCCAAAGGAATCACACGGCGAACGGTGCGGTCTTTGGTTTGCACAATTAAATTAGAACCTAATGCGTCGTGAGCAGAAATGCTTTTTCTGCGAGATAATTCCCAAGAACGAGCGTTATATCGGAAAGGCTTGGAAGTTAAAGCACCCACAGGGCACAAGTCAATCACATTGCCTGAAATTTCCGAAGTTACGGTTTTGCCGATAAACGGCATAATTTCAGCGTTTTCATTGCGGTTTGCCATCGCAATTTCTTGGAAACCAGCCACTTCTTCGGTAAAACGCACACAACGCGTGCAATGAATGCAACGGCTCATTTCTTTGGCAGAAATGAGTGGTCCCATATTTTTAGCAGGCACAGTGTGTTTTTCTTCGCTAAAACGCCCTGCTCCTTGACCATAGCCCATCACCAAGTCTTGTAACTGACATTCGCCACCCCAGTCGCAAATCGGACAATCCAAAGGGTGATTGATGAGCAGAAATTCCAAAACGCCTTTTTGGGCTTTTTGGGCTAACTCGGAATTTGTTTTGACTTTCATTCCGTCTGTAACAGGCGTTGCACAGGCAGGCTGTGGTTTGGGGGCTTTTTCTACTTCCACCAAACACATACGACAACTTGCCGCTATCGACAATTTTTTGTGATAGCAAAAATGCGGAATATAAGTGCCTGTTTTGTGGGCGGCTTCGATAATATTCGTGCCTTGCTCCACTTCAACCGATTTACCGTCAATCTCTACTTGTAACATATATCGTGTTCCTAAATTCAATCTTTACCTATCAGAACCAACGATGTTGCGGCGGTTGCTGTTTTTCAATACATTCTTCAAATTCGTGCAGGAAGTGTTTGGTAAATCCACGCACGGGGAAGACGGCGGCATCAGCCAACGCACACACGGTGCGACCTGACATATTGCCACAAATGGATTGCAATAAATCCAAGTCTTCTTTTTTGCCGCGACCTTCGGCAATGCGATGAACAATGCGATACAGCCAGCCTGTACCCTCACGGCACGGCGTACATTGTCCGCACGATTCTTCGTGGAAGAAGTAAGATAAGCGTTCTAATGCACGCACCATACTCACGCCCTCGTCCATCACAATCACGGCGGCAGAACCTAACATTGAACCTGCTTTGGATAGCGAATCATAATCCATAGGCAAGTCCATAATAATGTCCGCAGGCAATACTGGGGCAGACGCACCACCTGGAATAACCGCTTTGAGTTTGGAACCCTCACGCATACCGCCTGCCATTTCCAAAAGCACCCTGAAAGGCGTGCCTAATGGCATTTCGTAGTTGCCAGGGCGTGCCACATGTCCTGAAATGGAGAAAATTTTGCTGCCTTTGGCGTTTTCTGTGCCGATAGACGCAAATTTTTCCGCACCATCTCGCAAAATAAACGGCACACTCGATAAAGTTTCGGTGTTGTTAATGGTTGTCGGTCTGCCATACAAACCAAAAGACGCAGGAAACGGCGGTTTGAAGCGTGGTTGCCCTTTTTTGCCCTCCAAAGATTCAAGCAAAGCGGTTTCTTCACCACATACATACGCACCATAACCGTGATGAGCATACACTTCAAAATCAAAGCCACTGCCCAAAATATTTTTGCCTAAAAAACCTGCGGCACGTGCTTCGGCAATGGCAGCTTCAAATTGTTGATATTCGGTAAAAATTTCACCGTGAATGTAGTTATAACCTGCGGTTGCCCCCATGGCGTAACCTGCCAAAATCATACCCTCAATTAAGGCATGGGGGTTAAAACGCAGAATATCACGGTCTTTAAATGTACCAGGTTCGCCCTCATCGGTGTTGCACACCACATATTTTGCACCCGTTAAGGCACGCGGCATAAAACTCCATTTTAAGCCTGTGGGGAAACCCGCACCACCACGACCACGCAAGCCAGACGCTTTCATTTCGGCAATCACATCGTCTTGCGACACCTTGCCGCCAATGATTTTTTCTAACGCTTGATAGCCGCCACGGTTACGATATTCGTCAATATGCCAGCAGTTTGGGTCTTGGGTATTGACGCCGTTAAAAATAATGGTTGAATGATAAATCGCCATATTAGTTTAACTCCGCCAATTTTTTGTCAATTGCCTCAGGGGTCATAAAACCACACATCTTATGATTGTTAATCAGCATCACAGGTGCATCACCACAGGCTCCCTGACATTCGGTAACTTCTAATGTAAATTTACCGTCAGGCGTGGTTTCGCCATAGTTAATGCCAAGTTTGTTTTTTAAGTATTCCGCAGTATTCACACCGCCGCCTAATGCACAAGGCAAATTCGTGCAAACACTTAATTTGTACTTGCCCACAGGTTTCAAGTTGTACATATTGTAGAAAGTCGCCACTTCTAACGCTGCCGCAGGAGCAATGCCGACATAATTTGCCACAAATTCAATCAGTTCAGGCGACAACCAGCCTTTTTCCACTTGGGCAATACGCAAGGCACTCATAATGGCACTCCTGCGTTGTTCGGCTGGATATTTGCTTAATTCGTAATCAATTTGTTGTAATGATTGAGCAGATAACATTATCTATCTACCTCCCCAAATACAATGTCCATCGTGCCGATAATGGCAACCACATCGGCTAACATATGCCCTTTTGCCATTTCGTCCATACCTTGCAAGTGTGCAAAACCTGGCGCACGAATTTTCAGGCGATACGGTTTGTTTGCACCGTCTGAAATCATATAAATGCCAAATTCACCTTTGGGGTGTTCTGTGCCGACATAAATTTCACCCTCTGGCACATGCATACCCTCACTGAACAGTTTGAAGTGGTGAATCAACTCTTCCATATTTGTTTTCATTGCGTGCCGTTTGGGCGGTGCAACTTTGTGATTGTCCGACATCACTTCACCAGGATTAGCACGCAACCAATCCACACATTGCTTGATAATGCGATTCGATTGACGCATTTCGTTAATACGGCACAAATAACGGTCATAGCAGTCGCCATTCACGCCTACTGGAATGTCGAAGTCTAATTTGTCATACACTTCATACGGTTGATTTTTACGCACATCCCACTCAATACCCGAACCACGCAACATAGGACCAGTAAAGCCTTTTTGTAAGGCACGCTCTGGACTAACCACACCAATGCCCACTGTGCGTTGTTTCCAAATACGGTTTTCGGTAAGCAAGTTTTCATACTCATCAACGCAAGCAGGAAAGCGGCGGGTAAAGTCTTCAATGAAGTCTAACATCGTGCCTTCGCGGTTTGCATTGAGTTGTTTTAATACTTTGGCTGGACGATATTTGCTCGCCTCATATTTGGGCATAAAATCAGGCAAATCACGATAAACACCGCCAGGACGGAAATATGCAGCGTGCATACGCGCCCCCGATACGGCTTCGTAAATGTCCATTAAATCTTCACGCTCCCTGAAAGCATACAGGAAGACGGTCATCGCACCAATATCCAAAGCGTGCGAACCAATACCCATTAAGTGATTGAGAATACGGGTAATTTCCGCAAACATCACACGAATATATTGTGCCCGAATAGGCACTTCTGTGCCCGTTAATTTTTCCACAGCCATACAATAGGCGTGTTCATTACACATCATCGACACATAGTCCAAGCGGTCCATATACGGCAAGGCTTGCAAAAATGTGCGTGTTTCGGCTAATTTTTCTGTGCCGCGATGCAATAAACCAATGTGCGGGTCAGCACGGACGATGGTTTCGCCCTCTAACTCCAAAATCATACGCAATACACCGTGTGCGGCTGGGTGTTGTGGTCCAAAATTGACGGTGTAATTTCTACTTTTCGTTTCAGCCACCGTAATGCTCCTCTCTGACTAAACGCGGAGTGTTTTCACGCGGCTCAATGGTTACAGGTTGATAAATCACGCGTTTTTCGGTTTCAGAATAACGCATTTCCATATAGCCTGACACAGGGAAATCTTTTCGCAGGGCATTGCCCACAAAATTGTAATCGGTCAGGATACGGCGTAAATCAGGGTGATTTGCAAAAGTAATGCCAAATAAATCAAACGCTTCTCGTTCATACCAGTCGGCAGAATTGTAAATTTCAACCACACTCGGCACAACAAATGGTTCGACATCAGGAGCAAACACACGCACACGCACGCGGCAATTATTGCGAATAGACAACAACTGACTCACCACCGCAAAGCGTTTTTCACTGCGTGGTTTATTTTGATACGAAGAATAATCCACACCGCATAAGTCAATCAGTTGCTCAAAGCCCATTTGATCACGGAGCAACTTCATTAACGGCAGATAATTTTCCACCGAACATTCAAGCGTAATTTGTCCGTATTC